>SHOH01000036.1 GCA_004294845.1 Anaerolineaceae bacterium | reverse complement strand
ACACCAACACCAAAGCCTGATAATGGTGGAGACACTACATCAGGTGGATTTAAGCATGAAGCCTCAGTTACTGCGAATTCATTGAATGTAAGAAGTAAAGCGGGAACGAATAATCCTGTTGTGGGTACCTTGCGACTAGGGAACAAAGTCACGGTTATCGGTGAGGCTCTGGATGGTAATACAAAATGGTATCAGATTAGTCTACCAAGTGGGAGCATTGCTTCTTCAGGATATGTATCCAGTCAATATATAAAATTAAATCTTAATAAAAGTATAAAAGCAAAAATAACTTCATCAAAAATAAATATTCGCAAGGCAGCAGGTGATAAGTCTGTTTATTTAAAGAATGATTTGGGGAATATCGTTTCCTTAAAGAAGAATAAAGCTGTAAGTATCATAGATGAAGCGATATCATCCGGTGTAAAATGGTACAAGCTATCTTTTAAGATAGACGGAAAGACATATAAAGGATATGCACCGGCTTACCAGGTTGGATTTAGAGGAGAGAATACTGAGAATAGTGCAGCACCTACCCCTACACCATCACCGACTAAGGCACCGAAGCCTACAAAGGCTCCGACACCTACACCTACACCGACACCTGTACCTACAGAGGAACCGGTGCCCAGCATAGTCCCTAGTCCTACACCAACACCAACACCTACACCAACGCCGACACCTACACCTACGCCCATTCCTATACCAACAACAATACCTATGCCGGATAAAATTCTTGAGATCACAGATAATCCGATTTATTCATACATTGGCGGATCCATCGACGGTTATGTTGTTAATACCGTATACCTCAACGTATATGAGAACATGTTAGCAAATAATCAATTCCTATATGATATTTATGGGCAACCTATAATTCTGCTTAGTGGAGCGAAGGTTCTAATTAACGAAGCCGTTAGGGTTAACGAAGAAACGTGGTATCATATTACCTACGATAATAAGATAAACGGACATGTTAGGGCTGAATATATATATGTCGGATCGCAACTACCCTTTGGTATTGAAAACCATTGGAAACCGGTTGAAACACCTGATCCCGCTCCTGCTGTAACTCCGACCCCTACTCCGACGCCACCCCTCCAGCTTCCTGATGATACTGACTTTGAAACAAAGCTTCTAATTGAGGGATTTCCGGAGACATATAAGGATGCTTTAAGAAAACTTCATGCCCTTCATCCTAACTGGATATTTGAAGCATACCATGTAGGGCTGGATTGGAAGACTGTTATTGATGCTGAAAGCATCCCGGGCAAGAATACAATTCCTAATTCAAAAAGTGTCGAGTGGTTATCCTTTGATAAGGGAGCATATGATTGGAAAACAGATAAATTTGTTGTTTATGACGGTTCATATTGGGTTACAGCATCAAGAGTTGCAGTCGAATACTATATGGATCCAAGAAATTTCCTTACCGAGGATACTATCTTCCAATTTGAACTCCTTAGATATCAAAGCCGTTACCAGGATAAGGCCGGAGTGGAAAATGTATTAAAGGGAACAGCATTATATAATACTTCATACACATTCCTGGATGATGCGGGTAAAACGCAGACCTTAACATACGGAGAAACCTTTATGAGAGCGGCAGAGTACTCAGGAGTGAGTCCATATCATTTGGCATCCAGAGTTAAGCAGGAGGTAGTAACGGGACCGGCGACCTTAAGTAACAGTGTGTCCGGTACCTACAAAGGTTACGAAGGATATTATAACTTTTATAATATAGGTGCCAATGACAGCCCTGGTGGCGGTGCAATTGCCAATGGATTGACTTATGCTAAGAATGGTACCAAAAATGCAACAACTAATGCGACATACCTTATCCCCTGGACAAATCCTTTCAAATCCATAGTTGGAGGATCATATTTCCTTGGAAGCACTTATATTAACAGAGGTCAGGATACTGTATATTTGCAGAAATTCAATGTAACACCGATATCAACTTATTTTCACCAATATATGACGAATGTAGAAGCTCCATGGGCTGAAGGCAGAAAGATTGCAGCAGCATATGGCAATATGAAGGAGTCGCCGATTGTATTCTCCATCCCGGTCTATCTCAATATGCCGGCAAGACCTGCTCCCAGACCTACGACACAATTTAATCCAAATAACCGCTTAAAGAGCTTAAAGGTTCTTGATTTAAAAAACAAGGAACTTCAAATTACACCTACATTTAATCAGACTGAATACAATTATTATCTGATTGTAGGAAATGAAGTTGAAGCAGTGCAAGTTAATGCTACAACAGTAAGTAAGAAAGCCAGTGTATTTGGAGGAGGATATATTTCTCTTGGTGTCGGAAATAATGAAATAGTTATACCGGTAATAGCTGAGAATGGTGATATTGCAAACTACATAATTAATATTGTCAGGGAGTAATAACAGCCTTAACAACTTAATGATCAGGCTGGAATTATCGGAATATTACAATAGCTCCGGCCGGAAAGGTGTACAGACCTACTGGCCGGATTTTTTTATAAAGAATGAAAAAATATTATTGTTTCTTACTATCAATATGTTATTATTAAACAAAAGGGGGAAAGGTAATGAAAAGAAGAAATTATCAAATATTATTATTTTGCCTGTTCTTTATTATAGGCGGATTTTTAAATATCAGTAATGTAAGAGCAGCCAGTGCCAATATTGAGATTACTAGCGATGAGAGCCAGGTTCTTGTTGGTGATAAGGTATATGTATATATAAATATCAGTTCGGACTCCATGTTTGGAGATATTGAAGCTAATTTAATATATGATGAGGAAATTCTTGAATATAAAGGAAGTGTATCATTTATTACGGGAAGTAGCGGCTTTCTAAAGATCGCCGATATAAATCTTTCTGAAGGTACAGACAACAGAAAATACGCCCTAGAATTTCAAGCCCTTAAGGTTGGAAAATCTGAAATAGAGTTTAGCGGTCAAGTTATGGTATACGATTATGAGACCGTATTACCTATGTCTGTTTTTTTAGACTCTTTAGAGTTGGAGGTTAAGGCGGCACAGACAGCTTCGGATAATGCATATCTTTCTTCTTTAAAAATAAGTCCTACTCAGCTTAGTCCGGACTTTGACAAGAATGAGTATGCCTATAATGCAAGTGTAGGTTACGATATCGATAGACTTGTTATTGTAGCACTTCCCGAGGATGATAAAGCAACAATTCGAGTAAGCGGTAATGATTTCTTAGAAGTAGGAGAAAATAAAGTTATAGTTACAGTGATTGCGGAAGCGGGAAATAACATAGAATATACTATTGATGTTATGAAAGAAAGTGAGCCAGAGAATGGTGTTGATACCTCTCCAATAACACCGGATAATAAGCATGGTACCTTTGAGCTTGTTCGTGTTGCAGATGAAACCTTCGCAATATATAGCGGAAAATATAAAGTAATAGAACCGCCTGCAGACCTGAAAATACCAAGCGGATTTACTAAGACCAAAATAATTATCTCAGGTGTATCCATCTCTGTCTTTGCACCGGAACAACTTGATAATGATTTTCTGCTGATATATGCTGAGAATGAGCTGGGTGAAGTCGGTTTATATAGCTATGATAAGGTAGAAAAAACAATGCAACGCTATATAGCAGAGCCTTCTCCTAGCAATGAACCTGTAAATGATATTGATGAGGAGCTTATGGATTCTAAGCAATACCGCGCCAATCTTAATATAGCTGCGATTATAATTGCACTCCTAAGCGCGCTTTGTGCTGTATTTATTATCTTGTCTATTCGCTTGTTTATGAAGTCAAGAGGCTATGGTGACGATCTAAAATAAATTATTGACAAGTGAAGTCGGTTGTTATACAATATATATAACAGATATAACTATATCTGGGTAACTTACTTAATATTTAATCTATAAAAAGCAGGTCATATGCTTTTTGCTAGGTGTTTATATGCCGATGAAGTGGCAATTGGAGGTTATTATGTACGTAAAGATTGATTTTAATAGTGACGAAGCGATTTATATTCAATTGAGAAATCAGATCATATATGGCATTGCTACCTCACAAATCCAAGAAGGTGATAATCTTCCGTCGGTCAGAGAGCTGGCTGAGTATATAGGAATTAATATGCATACAGTAAATAAAGCATATACTATATTAAAGCAGGAAGGATATGTTAAGCTGGACCGCAGAAAAGGTGCCGTGATAGCTATAGATATCGATAAGATACAAGCCATAGAGGATATGAAGGAAGAACTAAGAGTTATTCTTGCTAAAGCTATATGTAAAAATATTAGCTGTCAGGACGTATTTGAAGTCGTCGGTGAGATATTTAATGAATTTGAAAGGGGGTAACTCCTATGTTATGCGACAGATGCAAAATGAGAGATGCAAAAGTATTATATACGGAAATAATTAACGGTGCTAAGACAGAGCAGCATCTTTGCGAAGAATGTGCGACAGATTACACATCCTTTCAAATGGAAAAACCTTTGTTAACTTCTGATATGACTCTGAATAGTATATTATCCACCCTACTAGGGGCATATCAAAATAATAATACTAAGAAACCCGGAGAGAGCAAGGCGAATCTTGTTTGTGAGAATTGTAAAACAACTTTCGATGAATTCTTGCAGAGGGGGCGCTTTGGATGCTCGCAGTGTTATAGGAGCTTTAACAGTGAGTTAGGAAAAACCTTAAGAGGGATCCAAGGAGCCCAGGCTCATACCGGTAAACGTCCTAAAGGATATATGTTTGCAACTGATAGGATATTAAAGGATATGTCCGATGAAGAGAGACTATCCTTGGAGCTTCAAGAAGCCATAGAAAAAGAAGAGTTTGAGGAAGCAGCCAGGCTTAGAGATTTGATTCGGCAGCTAAAAAAGGAGGAAGCCAATAATGCTTAAATGGTATGAACAGATTGTACCTGATGGCGACGTGGTTATTTCCAGCCGTGTAAGGCTTGCCAGAAATTTAGAAGACTATATGTTTTCCCCGTTGCTTAAGGAAGCCGATGCAGTAAAATTAGTTAATGAAGTGAAGAATATTACCTCATCTCTGGCAGATCAGGATACTAGAAAATATTATTCCTGTAATATCAAGTCGCTCAGTGATATTGATAAGGCTGCTATGGTAGAGAGGCATATAGTAAGTCCGCTTTTGGTAGACAAGGAGCAGACTACCGGTCTTATACTTTCGGAAGATGAGACCGTAAGTATAATGATTAATGAAGAAGACCATGTTAGAATACAGGCCATTGTTGGAGGAATGAACCTTGAGAAGGCCTATGAAGTGGCAAGTCATATTGACGATATAGCATATGATAAATTGAATTTTGCATATGATGATAAATATGGATATATGACATCCTGCCCTACTAATGTAGGCACAGGTATGCGCGCATCATGTATGGTATTTTTACCTGCCTTGAGTGCGGCAAGAATGATTCAAAAATTGATTGAGGAAGTTGGCAGATATGGTGTTACCATCCGTGGTATCTACGGAGAAGGAACCAAAAGCCTTGGAAGCATATATCAGATATCGAATCAGAAGACATTAGGAAACTCCGAGGGAGAAATAATCCAGAATCTGAATCGTATAGTAGACCAGGTTATGAAACAGGAAAGAAAAAGAAGAGAATATATGCTATCCCTGAATACAGATGAGATAGAGGATCAGGTATATCGTGCATATGGAATATTAAAATATGCCAGACAGATAACGCCAGATGATGCCATGACACTACTTTCTCAGTTAAAGTTCGGAGCGGACTGCGGACTTATTAAGTTTGATAGGGAATTTAATATTCATAAAATGATGATGGGAGTTCAGCCCGGAAGCCTTCAGTGGACCCTGGGTAAGAATGTTGGTTCTACAACAAGGGATAAATCCAGAGCTGAATATATTAGTAAAGAATTACCTAGACTTATGTTATAGTGGTACTCTTTAGTATGAATGGAGGACATGAAGATGAATGAAAAATTTACAGATAATGCAAAACAAGCCATAAATTTTGCTAGGGAAGTGGCATTTCGTCTTACCCATAATTATATTGGCACAGAACACCTTTTGATGGGTTTATTGCAGGTGGATGGAGTTGCCTCCAGAGTGCTTGGTGAAAACGGTGTGACTGTGGAGAAGGTTATGGAGCTGGTTAATCAGCTGATTGCACCTAGTAGCGGTGTAGAAATGATGGAAGGCGGCAGTTTTACTCCAAGATCTAAGCGTATATTAGATCAGAGCCATAAGGAAGCTGCGAAATTTAAATCACAGGAGGCAGGAACAGAACACATCTTGATTGCCTTAATCAGGGAGACAGACTGTATCGCTGTGCGTCTTTTGAATACTCTTGGAGTAAACATACAGAAGGTTTATATTGATCTTCTGGCGGCAGCAGGAGTAGATATCAGCGCTGCTAAGAGTGAATTCGCCTCCGGCAAGAATAAAGGAAAGGCTAAATCAGCAACTCCCACGCTAGATCAGTACAGTAGAGACCTTACAGATTATGCAAGGGAAGGAAAACTAGATCCTGTCATTGGTAGGGAGTCTGAGATACAAAGAGTGGTACAGATATTAAGCAGAAGAACAAAGAATAATCCATGCTTAGTAGGTGAACCGGGTGTAGGTAAGACTGCTATAGCAGAAGGACTTGCGCTTAAAATTATTGAAGGAAATATACCTGACACAATAAAGGATAAAAGAGTAGTTACATTGGATTTATCCGGTATGGTAGCTGGCTCCAAATATCGTGGAGAATTTGAAGAAAGAATTAAGAAGGTAATTAATGAAGTAATAAGTGATGGAAGCGTACTTCTATTTATTGATGAGCTTCATACAATAATCGGTGCCGGTGGAGCAGAGGGAGCAATTGATGCTTCTAATATCTTAAAGCCGTCTCTTGCCAGAGGTGAGCTGCAGATAATTGGTGCGACTACAAGAGAAGAATATCGTAAGTACATTGAAAAGGATGCTGCATTAGAGCGAAGATTTCAACCTGTAGTTGTGGAGGAGCCCTCTGAGGAGGAAGCAATCCAGATTATGTTTGGGCTACGTGATAAATATGAAGCACATCACAAGGTAAGAATAACTGATTCTGCTCTTATAGCTACAGTAAAGCTGTCCAGTCGTTACATCAATGATCGTTATCTTCCTGATAAAGCAATCGATCTAATGGATGAAGCTGCTTCTAAGGTACGCCTAAGTACCTATACATCATCTCCGGTTATTAAGGACTTGGAGAAGGATATAGCAAGGCTGGAGGAACAAAAAGAGCAAGCAATCAAAGAAGAAGCCTATGAAAAAGCAGGAGAAATAAAAAAACAGCAGGAGGCTCTTCAGGAGGAGCTTGAAAAACAAAAGGTCGTTGAAGAAAAGCAAAGAACTGAGGACCAGCTTGTTGTCAGTGAAGCCGAAATAGCCGATATAGTATCTAGCTGGACAAAGATTCCCGTTAGAAAGCTTGAGGAGGAGGAATCCCAAAGACTTCAGAATCTGGAAAATATTCTTCATGAAAGAGTAATAGGCCAAGAAGAAGCAGTTACAGCAGTATCAAAGGCTATTAGAAGGGGAAGAGTGGGATTAAAGGATCCTAATCGTCCGATTGGTTCATTCCTATTCCTAGGACCTACGGGAGTTGGAAAGACAGAGCTTTCAAAGGCATTAGCAGAAGCAATGTTTGGTACCGAGAATTCTATTATACGTGTTGATATGTCAGAATATATGGAGAAGCACAGTGTAAGTAAGCTAATCGGATCGCCTCCGGGATACGTCGGATACGATGAGGGTGGCCAATTAAGCGAAAAGGTAAGACAGAATCCTTATTCTGTGATTCTATTTGATGAGGTTGAAAAAGCACATCCCGATGTGTTTAATATCTTACTACAGGTATTGGATGACGGGCATATTACAGATGCTCAAGGAAGAAGAGTAAGCTTTAAAAACACAATTATTATTATGACCTCAAATGCAGGGGCTCAGAATATTATTTCTCCAAAACGTCTTGGATTTACCTCTGTTGTTGATGAAGGTGAAGACTATAAACGGATGAAGGAAGGTGTAATGGATGAGGTAAAAAGGATATTCAGACCAGAGTTTATTAACCGTATTGATGAAATTATAGTATTCCATTCACTTACCAGAGATAATATTAAAGAAATAGTAGCTATTATGGTTAAGAATATTGCAAAGAGAAGTAAGTCTCAGATGAATATAGCCTTAGAAGCTACACCAGCGGTGCTGGAGCATTTGGCTGAGGTTGGATTTGATGAGAAGTTCGGAGCTAGACCTCTTCGGAGAGCAATTCAGACCAATGTCGAAGATAAGCTTGCAGAAGGTATTTTGGCAAGTGAGATCAAAGAAGGAGACACAGTGAATATTGACTATTCTGATAATGAAGTGGTATTAAAAACTATCTAGAAAACCGAAGTATTTGAGTTCTTAATCTGCGATCTTATGATATAATATATGTTCCATACAAATACGATTAGGAGGACTATGTGATGGCTGTTATTCAAGAGTTAATACGCAAGGAAAACGATGGGACACTTAGTTTTGGTAATTATCAGCTGGATATGAAATCCAAGTTATCTGACTTTGAACACGAGGGAGATTTATACAAGGTAAAGACTTATAAAAAGATAACAAAGCTTGAAAGAAACGGTTTATTTGTATACGAATCAGTACCTGGGACCGCTGTATTTCATTTGGACCAGAAGGAAAATGAATTATGCTTTGATGTAACAGGAGATGAAACGGCCCAAATTACCCTTGAGCTGGAAGCAGAGAAGGAATATGAGATATATAAGAACGATAACTTTTTGGGTAAAATGAGAACAAATTTGGGCGGGAAGCTTATCTTCAGTGTGGAATTAGATATTGATAAATGTGATTCTATAAAGGTGGTAAAACTCTAATATGGCAAAAGCGAAGACCGTGTTTTTCTGTAAAGAGTGCGGATATGAATCATCCAAATGGCTTGGTCAATGTCCGGGCTGTAGGCAGTGGGATACCCTTGTTGAAGAGCCTGTGATTAAGAAGTCTAGTTCAGGATCGGGCTATAGGGATATCGTCAAGCAACCGGTATTATTATCGGAGGTAAAATCCGAGACTGAAAGCAGGTTAGGCTCAGGTATCGGAGAGCTGGATCGTGTACTTGGCGGTGGTATCGTGCCGGGTAGTCTTGTTCTGGTTGGCGGTGATCCTGGAATAGGTAAGTCCACACTGCTTCTACAAACATGCAGGGAAATCGTTAATAAAGGACAAAAGGTAATATATATAACAGGAGAAGAATCAAAGGGACAAATTAAAATGAGAGCAGAAAGGCTCGGCGCATTTAGCGGCGAGCTTCTGCTCCTTTGTGAAACTAATCTGGATTTGATAGAAGATGTTGTAAATAAACATAAGCCTGACATAATAGTTATCGATTCCATACAGACCATGTATAAGGAGGAAATATCTTCTGCACCCGGTAGCGTCGGCCAAGTACGTGAAGCTACCGGAGCCCTGATGCGGATGGCAAAAAGCACAGGTATCACCATATTTATCATTGGCCATGTGACAAAAGAAGGAATGGTAGCCGGTCCCAGGGTGTTAGAGCATATGGTGGATACAGTTCTCTATTTTGAAGGAGATAATCATGCATCCTACCGAGTTCTAAGGGCTGTAAAGAACCGCTTCGGTTCCACCAACGAAATCGGAGTATTCGAAATGCAAAATTCAGGGCTTATAGAAGTAAAAAACCCATCTGAGTATATGCTAAATGGAAGACCAGAAGGGGAACCGGGATCAGTGGTTTCTGCCTCTATAGAAGGGACAAGGCCAATATTGGTAGAGGTACAAGCCTTAACCAGCCGGACAAGCTTCAATATGCCAAGAAGAACAGCCGCAGGAACGGATTACAATAGAGTAAACCTGCTTATGGCAGTACTGGAGAAGCGCCTTGGTATACAGCTTGGTGATTGTGATGCCTATGTGAACGTGGCAGGTGGTATGAGGATAACTGAGCCTGCTCTTGACCTAGCAATTGTGACAGCCATATTATCAAGCTTTCGCAATATTACTATTCATAGTAATACTATCCTTTTTGGTGAAGTGGGACTTACGGGAGAAATCCGAGCGGTTAATATGGCAGATCAAAGAGTTGCCGAGGCTGCTAAGATGGGATTTGAGATATGCATTCTACCACAGGCGAATATAGGTAAGATAAAAGCTCCGGAGGGAATCAAGCTTGTAGGCGTCAAAAATATTGGTGAAGTTATGGAATACATAAAGGAAAATAGATAAATATTTTAAAAGTTAACTTTTTACTATTAACATAAACGAGGTTTCTATGGAAGATAAAAGGGTTGAAGCTTGTTATAAACAGGTATTTGATAGAATAGATGAATTGCTAGGGAAGGATAAGACAATCATCATAGCTATAGATGGAAAGTGTGGTAGCGGAAAAAGCTATCTGGCTGAATTATTGGCTAAGATCTATGATTGCAATGTATTTCATATGGATGATTATTTTCTTCCATTGGAAATGAAGACAAATGAACGATTAGCAGAGCCTGGAGGAAATGTTCATTATGAAAGGTTCAAGGAGGAAGTACTTGAGCCTCTATGTGAAAATCGCACCGTCATATACAGACCATATCTATGCGGTGCGTGGAGATTTGATGAGCCCCGGTCAGTAGAACCCAAAAGGCTGAACATAATTGAAGGATCTTACAGTATGCACCCTTTTTTACGAGGAGCATATGACTTAACAATTTATCTTGAGCTAGAGGAAGAAGAGCAGATTAAGAGAATAGCGCAGAGAAATGGTGAAAATCTTCAACAATTCTTAAGTTTGTGGATTCCTTTAGAGAACAAGTATTTTAGTGAATTAAATATTAAAGGCTTAAGTGATATAGCTTTGGATACGACAAGATTATTTAACTAATAGACATTATTGAACAAAATAATCTTGACAATTTACACAATTAATAGTAGTATAAATAGGCATCATAAATAGGGGTATAGTTCAGCTGGTAGAATAACGGTCTCCAAAACCGCAGGTCGTGGGTTCGAATCCTACTGCCCCTGTAACAAGAAAGAGTTCATACGTAAGTATGGACTCTTTTCTTGTTACCTTGTGCAGTATAAATAAAGCACCTATACAGATGTTGACAATTAAGACTGGTGATTATAAACTAGTCATAAGCTTATGATGATTATTTAGCGACTTGCGCCAACGAAGTTTAAGCATCCATAATTTTCATGACAGTAACGGCCAAGTAGAGCCAATCATTATGTTTAAATGGCAATGTTAAACAGCGACTCACTATATCGCAGGGAAAGGGTAACCACAATGATTTTTCGTAACAGCATAAAAAGCATATTCCGCACACCGGTGAAGACTTTTTTGTTCACATTTTTGATTGCAGCGGTGACAGCATTTTTGTACCTGGGTGCCAACATATGGGCAGCGAGTGCCGCCATACTGCGCGATTGGAATGCAAACTGTACCACCATTGTCACTATGGAATACCTTGAGGATTACGGTTCGAATAAAGGAAGCAAAAGCGAGGCCATGCTTGCGGATGTTGCGGGAATTGATTTTGATGCAATTGCCGCAAACGAAAATGTTCTCCTATGGCAGCCTTCGGATGTGGGGTTGGGTACGACCTCCGGCTTTGTTTCCAAAGAACGGAGTGCCGAATACAGTTACCCCTGTATGTTTATCGTAACCGGGGTTAGGCAATATGCAGAGGACAGCCCCTATTATGGCAAATTAGTAGAAAGCCTGTACTCTTTCAGCCCCTACGAGGCAGGGCGCGCCGTGTACATAGAAAACAAGCCGGGAGATTTCGGGTTTATACCCGATCCGAACGCCACCTATGTGATCCATGCAAATAATTACAGAGTTAGCGCTAACGGCCTTTCTGTAAAACTCTCGCCCTTTTATAGCTGGATTGCGCAGCAAGCAGGAGTAGACAGCGCCGCCATTGAGCCGTTTTACCAAATTGAATCAGCCGAAGCTCTGCATGCGGACGAAAATAACGTTTATAATACCATAGCGCAATACTATACCGCTATGAATAATAGCCTCACGATCCGTCGTGCCCGGGAGCTTGGCGATCTTGAGGAGTTCAACCAAAACTATTTGCAGACCGTTTCCGGCCGCCTGTTCACAAGGCAAGAGGCTGAAGATGGCGCAAAGGTATGCGTTATCTCCGAAACCCTTGCCAATGACCTTGATTTAAAGGTGGGCGATGCCTTGACCATCCGTCTGCCGGATGACGAAGGAGCTACCATGTACACATGGGGTGATAAGATGTCCCGCAAGGAAACATTAACCATCGTAGGCATCGTTAACCACCATTCAGATTATCACCGCAACGTCTACACGCCCTCCACATCCGACACGGCGCGGCCTGTGCGCTATTTGTACGATTTGGGGCAGGCTACCATAAAAAACGGAACAGTGGATACATTCTTAACTCAGATAGAGATGCTGCTTCCCGAACGCATATTCATTAGCGTTTACGATCAGGGCTATCAAGCCACAGCGGACGCGCTGAAGGTCATTCAAAAAGCGGCCATAGCGCTCTCTGTCATAGCCCTTGCGGTGACACTCGCGGTGCTCGCCTTCTTCACCTATCTATTTGCGGACATGCAGCGGGACGCCGTCGAGATTATGCGTTGTTTTGGTACGAGAAAGGCCGAGGTGCGGCTTTATCTGATGGTGGGGACGAGCCTAATTGCGCTCATAGCCATTATGACAGGCATTTTGATAGGAATGGGATACGCCGAGGGATTGGTCGAATCCTCCTATAGGTTCGTTTCTGAGCTTCAAGCCGTGGATACGCGTTACAGCGACGCCTTTAAGGGCATCATCAAGGAATTTACGCCCGTTGTGACCCTGTCATACCCTTTGGCTGCCGCGGTCGCCGCAGGTGTGTTTTTAATTTCTCTTGCCCTTTGCCTTTATTTTGCGGAAAGGACCGTAAGTGGGCGGTTGATTGCAGCCAGAGCAAGGGTGCGGGTACGTCGTTCTCCTAGAAAATCTTCTGTGGCGCTTTCAGGTGCGCTCCGTCATGCCATGCTCTCCATACGGCGCGGTGGTGCACGTTCCCTTTTGGTGCCTGTGCTTTGTGCGGTGGCGCTGCTGTTCGTATCCTCTCTGCAAGCAACCCTCACCTCATACGATAGGGCGCGTGAGGAGCTTTATGAAAACACGGAGATTCTGGGCTATAGCGCCCAGATGGACGGCAAGTTTTCAGATAGGCTTAGCATCCGAAACGAGCTTGCCAAAGAGCTTGTGAGCATGGAACATTTAAGTGATCCGGCCTACACCTATACCTTCAACTACGTTTATCTCGGCATACCTGTACACGCGGACGGCTCAGAAGGGCAAGTAAAGCCCGTGCCTATGCCGATGAACTCCTTTGAGCTGGAAAATCTATACAATGCCCTTTTATCCGAACCCAGCATCGTATTTACCGACGCGGTAAGAAAGGCACCTGAGTTTTATTTCGATGAATTTCACGGAGAATTTATGGCTGAATGGGATGAAAACCGCTTTTCGAGCCGTGAATGGGAAAGGCTGCCCTGCATCGTATCCAATCAGTTCATGGATGAGCATGGCATAAAACCGGGCGACACAATACGCGTATATGTGGAAAACTATTTTTCCCGCGACTCGGCCTTTGTCGGCATTGATATGTTGGTGGTAGGAAGCTTTGTGCGTGTGGCGAACCAAAATAATATTTACTGCCCGCTGCCACTCGGTGCTCTTGATCCCGTGCGTTTGTCCCTAGGCGATCTTAGCAATAAACACTCCGACCTCAGTACCGGCCAGTATTACTCTTACGCGGCCGGGGCGACGGATTTCTCCGGGGAGGAAAGTGCCAACATGCTCACGCAGCAGCAGATGGTTTATATAATGCTGGACAACAAATATGTTTCGTCATTGACTTTTAAGATCCGTGATCCCCGCAAATTAGACGAGGTGAAGAACGCTCTTGAGCAAGCAGGCTTTTCGGGTCCAAAAATGGCAAACAATATCCGTTTATGCGTTGTGATCGAAGATGGGCAGTTCAATGAAACCCTCAGCTCCATCACACAGCGCAGCAAATACTTGGAGATACTTTACCCTGTACTCCTCGTGCTTGTATGTATATTGGGGCTTGTTATGGGCTTCCTTGCCGTCAACAACCGCCGTGAGGATATCGCCCTCATGCGTGGTATGGGCACGCACAAGGGTCGCATTTTCACCACGATATTCGGCGAGCAGTTTTTGCTATTGCTCTTTGGCGCACTGCCTGCTGCAGCAGTATGGTATGCGCGCGAGGGTGCCACGCAGCTTGCTACACCGGGAGTCTATGCATTTTTCATGTGTTATGCACTAAGTGGGGCACTCTCTACTTTGCTGCAAAACGCCAAGAGTGCACTCTCGATTTTATCAGAGAAAGATTAAGGAGGTCAGTATGAGTATCCTTTCACTTCAGTCCGTACGTTACTCGTACAGCAACAAATATCAAACTGTGGAGGCGCTGAAGGACGTTAATTGCTCCTTCGAGCAAGGTCTTATGTACGCCATCATTGGCAAGAGCGGTAGTGGAAAATCCACCATGCTTTCGCTTATGGCGGGACTGGATGTGCCGAATGAAGGCGATGTACTCTTTCGAGGCGCTTCCACCCGAACCCTCGATCTCGATACATACCGTCGCAACGACGTAGCGATGATTTACCAGAGCTTTCGGCTCTTCCCGCTTTTAACAGCGCTTGAGAACGTAATGTATCCGATGGAGCTCCACGGCGTGCGCCCCCGGGATGCAAAAAAGCGTGCTGAGGAGTATATCAAAAGCGTGGACTTGACCGACGCGGTATTCAACCGCTTCCCCTCCATGCTCTCGGGCGGTGAACAGCAGCGCATTGCCATAGCACGGGCCTTGGCCATGGATACGAACCTTATCCTGGCGGATGAGCCCACGGGGAACCTGGATAGCAAGACCTCTCGCAATATTATCGCTTTGCTTGCCCGCCTCGCCCATGAACAGGGCTACTGCGTTGTGATAGTCACCCACGATATGGGCGTACTCGATATGATGGACATTACTTTTCAAATGCGCGATGGTATCTTAGTGAAGGAATAGCCGGAGACTCTGGCGCAAATATTCTTTCCTTCGGAAATATGTTAAGGCTAGTATATTATAAAGTGGAGGAATTATTATAACTGAACTTGAAAAAGTAAGCAGAGAAACCATAAATAAGAAAGATGAGAATCTAATCTTCCTCATCTTCCATATTGGTGCCAATATTACTATCATCTTTCATATTATTTATTTTATTGTTAGCAGCATTATTTTCAAGCAACTGTCTTTTAGCTAGTATTGTTGCTAACGAATCTCCAAGTTGAGAAAAAACTGTGGATAAAAGATTTAAATCATCAGTTGAACAGCATTTTGAAAGAGAGCATGCAACTGTAGAAATAAAAATGATAAGTTCGCATTCGTCCATAATAATCACCCTCCTATACAATATATGTGAATCTAGCAAATTAGTTTATATACCAGGTAAAAGTTTTACTAGTTTATATATCTATTTTCTACCCTAGTAAATGTATAAAGCATGATTTAAAATTATTCTTATAGATGAAATTAGGTATAAATTTAAAAGATACATAAGGATAATAGTATATTTGCATGTTTAAAGATTAAAGATTAGTAGGGGGAGACTAAAATGAAAAAAATATCTAGAAAGCTTGTATTAATTGTATGTCTGACAACACTTATAATATTAAACATGATTTTTGTTGTAAGCTGTACGGGGAAGAAAGATGACACTTTGAATGCAACACCCACAGAAACACCATTTAAGACACCAGCTGAGACACCAACTGAAGTACCAAATGATACACCTGCTGAAATACCTCTCTCTAATGAAATTCCTGAGGAATCCAACCTCACGACAGAGAGCCTTTCGGCAAATGGTATCACTACCAAAGACAATGGTTTAATGCGTAGGGAGCTATCTTCCCAGTATCTAATTAAGTATTTTATGGGACAGGGATGGAACCTTGGAAACACCATGGAAGCAACCCGAATGACCGTTTCTGATAATGTTGTTGATTATGAGACAGCATGGGCTGCTCCTGTCACTACACAGGAAGCTATAGATGGATTAAAGAAATACGGCTTCAATACTGTTCGTGTACCGATAGCATGGTCTAATATGATTTCAGATGACGGAAAATACACAATAAATCCAAAATTTTTCGATAGAGTTGAAGAAATTATCAACTACTGTCTTGATAACGAAATGTATGTCATCATCAATGATCATTACGACAGAGGATGGTGGGGTCAGTTTGGATCTGCGGATACTCAATGGAGAGATAAGGCTTGGGCTCGTTATGAATCATTTTGGACTCAGATTGCAGAACGTTATAAAGAGTATTCGGATCGTTTAATATTTGAATCAGCGAATGAGGAACTCGGAGACCGCTTGAATGATCAGATTGATGAGACAACCGGTTATGCAACGGGAACTAACCAAAACGGAGTACTCACTGAGGATGAGCTTTATGAGCTGGTAAATCAAATCAATCAAAAATTCGTTGATATAGTAAGAGGAACTGGTGGTAACAATACTTATCGCCATCTTCTGATAGCAGGATATAATACGGATTTTGATATGACGGTGGATAGTGAATTGGGTAGATTCATTATGCCGAAAGATCCTTCAAATGAAGTAAATAAATTAAGTGTTTCTGTCCACTACTATACACCTAGTACATATGGTATTGCAGAAACAGAAGATAATAGTTGGGGATATATGGGCTCATGGGGAACCGATTCCGATATCGCTGAGATGAAAACTAATTTTGAAAAACTGAAAAAGTTTTATGACCAAGGCTACGGTGTCATGATAGGTGAATATGGAGTTGTTACCGCAACCAAAAAAGGAATTCCTGATTATTATTATTATGTAATGAAAAACAGTAAAGATATGGGTTACCTTCCAATTATGTGGGATACCGGCCTTTGGTATAACAGAGCAACCGGCCTTTTTAAATACGGTGATGTGTTAGAAAAGATTCTAGAGATTACCGGCTCTCAGGCTGATATACCTGCTGACGCTGATGTAACAGGTAAGGATGCATTGGCTTTTGTGGATAATGATGAATTTACCAAGGTATTTACATGGGAAGGCCAGTGGAAAAAGAATGATGGCTCAAATGTCGGATTAGACGGTAACAAAGTATCATCTGAGGATATCGAAAAGTTTGTTACAACAACCACTGAATCCAGTGATATGAATATTATATTTAACACTTGGGGGTATCAGGTATTCCTAGGTCCTGATTGGAGTAAGTTCACCAGTCCAAGCATCCGGGTGTATTTTGAAACAGACGACGCGGATGTAGTAGGTGCACTAACAATGGCATATTGTGATGCTCCAAACGGATCATGGAACGGTACAACTGCTTATGAATATTCTTCCGGATATTCGACCGAATATGTACCGGTAGATATCGAACAACTGGAAAAGCATAATGTACTTATGATTACATTTGGTAATTCCCCTATAGTAACTAGAATTGAGATATATGATTCTGCAAAATAGTATATATGCTTATATAAGAGATGACATGCTTATGTCATCTCTTATATTTATCAAAGATATAAAGGCGTTCACACTTTTGTGTGAACTTTTTTGTTGCAAAAAACTTAATTAAGAATCCTTATCATCCAAGTGTTTTGGGATTTCCATTGCTCAGCAGAATTATTATCTATTGGAACTTCACCATTGTCTTAGGAGTATAAAATTACGATTCGTGCTGTAGGAAACCCGATTCGTGCGGTAAATATCTTTATATAATTATAAATGATATATTAATTTTGAAAGATACAAGAACCGTAGACAATATAAAAAATTAGATATTAGAAAAATATTATATGAAAAAATGGAGGTCATTAAAATGAAAAAAATACTTAAGGCATCTCTACTTTTATCATTCACACTTATATGTGTGCTTGAAAAAATAAGCGACTAAGGGAAATGTCAGGAGGAATAGTCCTATGAAAAAACGAGTAATGAGTATAATTCTTGTGCTGGCTACGGTTCTGACCCTACTACCTATGTCGGCAGTAGCAGACAGCTGGCCCTTTGTTCCAAGTGAAGAGAAGCTGACCGATGGTAAAATCAAGTCAGGCTGGTACCTTATCTATTCTCACGATATGGGTACCTTCCGTATTGATGGTAGTTTGGTATTACCCTCGAGGAGAGCGAGAAATCCTTTCTATTTTGAGCATTTGGGTGATGATAAATATTATATTTATGACTCCAACGGTAACTACCTAGCATTTGAAGGTAATTATATGGGCAAAAAGCCTGCGGAGTATGCCAATATCGTCGCCAGTAAAACGGCCTGTAAGTGGGTTGTGTATACTTATAACGCAGGCGGATATATAGAGTATAAGCTTGCCCCCTTGGCGGATCGTGGCTTTGATATTACAACCGGCGTAGAATCCTGCACGGCAACAAAGGATAGTAAGCTGTATTTAACAAAAACATCGAATATTCATTTTAGGAGCAGATTTACCGTAGTAAGTGCTCCTGATGAGCTAATACCTCAGTGGTGGCATGAATATAAAAATGGCGGTGAAGCACCGACCGACGGAGAAGTGTACATTGTGTCACTCCCCATTAGAACAGAGTATGAAGTCGGTGATAAATTTGATACTCACGGCATATTTGTAAAGGTTCGACTTGACAAAGAGGAAACAGATGTTTCGAGCAAGATCACCTTTTATACCTCTGGTACGGTGCAGCTGACAGTGAATCGTTCCTTCACTAGCAGCGGAACAAAGGTGATTGAGCTTAGATATGAGGACAAAAAGATTGGAGAATATACAATAGTAGTAGCTGAAGCAGGTGCAAAGACCACACCTACACCAGCACCCATAGTCCCTATTTCTTCAAAGAAGGTTGGTAAGGCGACCTTGTCCACCTATGTAGTATGGGGTGACCCAAAGGATAAAGAAAAATCTGACGCAGACGATATATTTAGCACGAGACCTGCTCCCGGGAATATTGGAGCTGTTTCCCCAATTTCTCAGTTCCTTGATGCAGAGGGGAAATTTGCCTATGCCTATGACTTGGATGAGGAGGACGACAATATATATGTTCTAAAATCGGATGGCACATCCATAGTCCTCCAAAAGGCTGCGCCGAAATTCGGAGCTTTGACACAGGATGCTGATGGATACTATTATGCCGTGACAGGCAAGACGAACGGTGCTGTCAATTCCATCAATGCCGATGTGAGCGGTAAATACGATAAGAATGTTAACACTGTGTTTATTTCAAAATACACAAGCGAGGGTGATTTGGTGCGGACAACAGGCTTTGTCGGTAATTTAGGCAACGCTAGTGCCCGTACGCAAAATCCTTTTATTGGCGGCAACTGTGTGGTTGCGATTAACAATGGTGTATTGGTCTGTTCGTATGCAAGACAGATGTACAACGGACATCAGGGAAAGGATGTTATAGCGGTGACGACTGGCAATATGAAGAAGGCATATGATAAGCTGTCATCAGATCCTTGGGTAAGTCACTCCTTTGACCAGCGGGTGATATGGTACTCCAAAACGAAATCCTGGCTCTTTGTTGATCTGGGCGATGCCAAACCGCGCTCCTTTGTGGCAGACCTGCTTAATATAAAGAACCTCAAAGCTACTAGTAACACCATTCTCACTTTCAAAGGTAAAAGCGGTGATAACTATACTAACTCTCAACTTGGTGGCGTATCTGAGACTTCAAGCGGTGTGATGTTTGTCGGTGCGGCAGCCAAGAAAGGTGCACAGAATACGAAGCAGCAGCTGTTTGTTAGCGTATTCAACCCGACTAAGGGAGGAAATACTAAAGTTACCTGGCTCACAGATAATGAAGTTGTTGAACCACAGCTGGTCAGTATAGGTGATGGAAGATTCGTAGTGCTGTGGGAAGAGCATGGAAAAACTGTTAAGACTTATTATATGATACTCGATGATAATGGAAAGAAACTTATTGACAAAACATTACTGGGCAACATTCGCCTTCATGACAACGAAGACCCCGTCGTGACTGAGAATGCAATTCATTGGTTATCAGAGGAAGATGGAGTTTTGATACACTACGAATTGCAATTTTAAGGATTAAATAGTATGGGGATACAAGCATTATTACGAGGAGGAATGAGAAGATGAACAAAAGATTACTGAGAGTAGGTATTTCACTGTGTATAATATTTGTTATATGGGCTTTTAACAGCAATAGGGTATGGGCTGAGGATTTGGCAACTAAAATCACCTCACCCTTGGTGTTTTCATATGATACACCAACACAGGATTGTAGCAATACCACTATGCATGCTGCCCATACCCATGCTGATGGTAAAAAATGCTGGTCTTGGAATAAGGATACCCTTACACCCACCTTAACCTTGGATGGTATTGACCTTGAAGTAAGTACGGGAAATCATGGATTATCTTTCGAAGGATCTGTAGATATAATTTTAGCTGCGGGTTCAGAAAATAAGATTGTAGCCAGCGGTTTAGCGAAATCTACAATACATTGTGATTGGTGGTTAACGATCTTGGGCACAGGCAAATTAACAGCTGACAAGAGAAATAGTGGAACCATGGCATCCATTCATGCTGGTAGAGTTTTTAGAATAAACGATGCAAATGTTATCTTGCATGGAAATATAGGAATATATACGAACTCTTTGACTATTAATAGCGGAACTGTAAATAGTTCTTTTATTAGTAGTGATGGTGATATAAACATCTACGGAGGTAATATTACTATAACAGCTGGTGAAGGCCAGAATGCCCTTAAAGGCAAAACTATCAGTATTAGGGATGGTGGTACTGTAACAGCCAAAGCATTAACAGGACAAGCCCCATTCTCCTCGAAACCGACCCTAAGTGATGTTGTTCACAGGACAGGGACCGGTGAGTGGAATAATATCAATGGAGATGCCTGTATATATGATCCGCCGGCTACTGTTTCCAATCTGGATTTAACAGATAAGCTAACAGCTCCGATAATGGGTGTTATACCTGAAACAATTATTATAGAGGATGACCAATACACGGGCACAGTGTATTGGTATGATAGCAATAGCATTAGACCGACAAAATTCTTAGGGAATAAGGTTTATACAGCCACGGTAGTCTTGAGTGCAAAAGCAGGCTATACATTTAAAGGTATAGAGCAAAATATTTTCGAATATAGTGGAGCGACCAGCGTTACAAATAGTGCGTCTTACGGATTTTTTCCATTTTTGAATGTTAATATAGAGTTTCCAGCTACCGAAGAGACAGCACTAGAGTCCATCGCCATAACTACACCGCCAAGCAAGACTGCTTATAAGTATGGAGAAACCTTTAGTACGGAGGGCATGGTAGTTAAGGCAACCTATAACGATGGTACAAGCAATACAAGCTTTAGCGCATACACAGTGGATATTATAAGAGCCCTTACCTTGAGTGATAATACCATAACTCTTACAGCTAATGGTACAAGCATAACTACGACATTAAGCATTACTGTGGATAAAGCTGATGGTCCCTCGGTTAGTAGCATAAGTACTGTAAGCACTGTGGGCTGTACGAATTCAAGCAATAATGATGGTAAGCTAACAGGAGTTACCACAGCCATGGAATATAAAAAGAGCGGAGCTACAAGCTATAACTCTGGCAGCGGTAGTGACATCACTGGGCTTACAAGCGGCACTTATCTGGTTAGGGTAAAGGAAACCGATACCCATTATGCTGGTATTGATAGCACCTACATGATAAGTGTATTTAGTCCTGAGCCTACATATGGTATAAATCTATCTACAAGCGGAACCTACACCTTCCCTGCTGCAGATGTCGGTTATGGAGAGCAGACACCTCTGACAGTTACGATTAACAATACAGGAAAGCAGGCGACAGGTGCCTTATCCTTGGCGCTTTCGGGGAGTGACTCAGCTAGATTTACTCTAGATAAGGACAGTATATCAAGCATTGCGACTGACGGTAGTGACACCTTTACTGTTAAGCCTAACACAGGACTTTCAGTTTCAACCTATACAGCTGTAGTGGCAGTAAGTGGTGCCAGCATAACAAAGAGCTTTAATGTGAGCTTTACTGTCATCCCTAACACAAAACCTCCATCAACACCAACACCGAGACCTACTCCTACACCAATTCAGGAAGGCAAGGTTGAAAAGACCCGCCAGCAAGATGAGGGTGCACCGATAGGAGATGTCAATAACAGCAGTGATGAGCTAAAGACTAAAGTATTGACTGCGCAGGAACAGGAGATGGTAAAAAGGGGAGAAAACGCAAAGATCATTCTACAGATTACAGATATCAGTAACTCGGTCAGCGATGAAGAGAAGATATTAATCAATGAGAAACTATTTACGGATGCTTGGGATGAAGAAAAACCTGTTTTATATATTGATCTGTCCTTGTACAAGCAGATAGGAGACCGTGAACAGACAAGGGTCACCAAAACCAAGGGAAAAATAAGTATCAGTATTGAGGTACCGGAAAGCTTTAGGAATACGGATATAACCAAGAACAGGGAATATTATATCATTATGATACACAACAATGAAGCAATCAAAATAGACGGAATCTACGATCCCGAGACACATAATTTTACCTTTGAGACGGACAGTTTCTCGACCTATGCCTTAAACTATTCAGATAATATCAGGATACATACATATGAGGGTTTTCGCTATCTGCAGCTGGGGGTTAGGGCTAATAAAATCTCGCAAACCATATCCTATAAAAAAGTTGCAAATATAGACGGCTATATTATCTATGGTGGAAGATGCGGGCAAGATATGACTGAACTGGCAGAGGTTCCGGCTAATATCACAAGCTATAGCTTTAATGATCTGGAACCTAGAACATTCTATAAGTACCAGGTTAAGGCCTACCGGATAGTAGACGGTGAGAAAGTAATTATAATGACCTCAAAGGTAGTACACTCCATATTCAATGGAAAGACCTATGCAGACCCGCTAAGAGTAACCTTAGACATGACATCATTTAATCTTGCGGTGGGTGAAGACACAATCTTGACCGGTAATGTGGTTCTACAGAAGGATAAAAAGCTAAAGGCGCATACTAAAGTTATACGCTATGAATCATCCAATAATGAGATTGCAACAGTAAATAACATGGGAGAGGTTACTACAAAAGCAGTGGGAACCTGCTATATATATTCTTATGCACAGAATGGTGTATATAAGAAAATAAAAGTGACAGTTGAATAGAGAATTACATATATGATCCATTTGTAACCTGAAGCCCTACAACTCAGTCTTGTAGGGCTTCATTATGGTGTTTGAAGATGGAAATTGTCATTATCTCAATAAGTTTGTAGAAAATATAACATAAACCTACTAATCAGATGGGAATAATAAAAAATGATTGATAATATTTCCATTATGCTTTATAGTGGTACTAAATCACACTAAATATGGTCAGATATGTATGAATTAAAGTATACTTTTTGGTATAAGATTTTATAAGGTTAAAATAAAATTTAAGTACATATATAATAAAAAAAATTATCGATAGGAGGATATATTATGTTTTGCAGTAATTGTGGAAAAGAGATATCCAATGATAGTTCGTTTTGCATGATTTGTGGTAATAAAATCGAAAAAAACATACATCCATCACAACCCCCACCAATAGCACCGCAACCATCGGGGCTTCCACCAACAACACCGCCACCAGCAACACCTCACCAAGCACCACTCCCACCATCGGCGCCGCCACTAACACCACCGCCAATGGATATAATGCATCATACAGCACCTATATATCACGGTACTCCCGTAAACGTTGAAAAGAAAAAGAACAAATTATTACTCCCCTTAATAATTGTTGGAGTTGTAGTGTTTTTAGCAATTGGAGTAATATCTGTACTTTTTATTAATAAAAAATTAAATGAACGTAATAATGAGTCAACAAGTAATGAAGGTAGAAATATAACCGCTGAGACTAAGGAAGATATTAAAACCGATAACAGTAATAACGGGGCATCCGAGAGTGATGATACTGACAATAATCTAGGTAATAATGAAATTCCTCAGGATAAAACTGTGGAAGATGAGACTGTTGAAATTGATATAATTGATGATACAGAGATCCTCTTTGAGCCATTATACAACTATGTTGAGCTTCCATATGTATTAAGCATGGATTCATATTTAAAGTTTAGCTATGTGGATTATTTTCCTCTAAGCGACAGCTCTGTGTATTCCTACCAATATAATGATGTAAATGCTACAGAGGCTGATTTTTACAAGGCATGTGAAGATTATAGTTTATTGCTTCAGGAGTTAAGCGGATTTACATATGAAGCAGATTTTAGTAATCAGAAATACGAAGAGACCGGACTTTTGGCTAATTATTTAACTAAAGATGATTATGCAATATCTATTACAGCCGGTGTAGAGGATTTGGGATATTTTGCTTATATAACTATATACATTTTAACGGATGAGGTAGAAGGCGGTAATATAACTGGTAATTTCGAAATGCCAAATTATAATTACTTCTTGGCAAATAGAGAGACCATATCCTTTACATATAACCATGATGTTTACATGGATAACGGAATATCCTTTTATATCTATGAGGTAATGGGTAACTATACAGAGGATGGAACTGTTGTAATGGATGTCATATTGGATATTAGCTCATATTATACGGACTACTATTTTAATAACGGCGATTTCTTTATGATACCTTTCGATGCAGAGAATAATGTATTATCAGATGCAGTACCTGTAGGCATGGTTCTCGATGAAGCTGGAAATGAAGTAGCAATGCCATTTTTACTTAGCTCGTCATCCTACGATACCTATACTTTCTATTTCCAAGTTCCTAATGAGACTTATTCATTATTATTTTATGCCACAAATGTACTTAATGATGATTATTCATATCCGGCCTATGTAATGCAGGTAGGAAATTAAAGTTTAAATCGAGTAGGAGGCGGTGACTAACCGCCGTCCTCTCACAGCACCGTGCGTACCGTTCGGTACACGGCGCTTTCAATAGTTGACATGCACAGACTGATATGCATTGGCTAAGTC
>SHOH01000035.1:18005-25130 GCA_004294845.1 Anaerolineaceae bacterium | reverse complement strand
ATTAGAGGCCATACCTTAGGCCATTATCTAGCCGCCATTTCACAGGCATATGCTACTACAAAAGATGAAAAACTGTGTAATGATATTGAGTATATTATTGATGAGTTATCTGATGCACAGCTTGACAATGGTTATCTCTTTGCTTCCGGTGAATATTTATTTGATAACGTTGAAAATAATAAGCCTGCCTGGGTTCCCTGGTATACAATGCATAAAATCTTTGAAGGCATAATCTTAGCCTATGAAGTCACAGACTCTAGGAAAGCTTATAGTATTATGAGTAGACTTGCGGATTGGGTTTATAATAGGAGCTCGCGTTGGGATGAGAAGCTAAATCTTCAGGTCCTTAAGGTAGAGTATGGTGGTATGAATGATTGTCTTTATGATGTCTATTCCCATACCGGTAAAAAAGAGCATTTAAAAGCAGCAGAGAAATTTGATGAAATCGCACTTTTTAAGGCATTATACGAGGGCAAGGACATTCTTAATGATCTCCATGCCAATACCACAATACCCAAATTTGTTGGTGCAATGAAACGCTACATGGTATTGGATGAATGTGATGGCTTTTATCTGGATGCTTGTGAGAAGTTCTGGGACATTGTTGTAGACCATCATACTTATATAACAGGAGGCAATAGCGAATGGGAACACTTTGGTCCGCCGGATATTCTCGATGCAGAGAGGACTAATTGTAATTGTGAGACATGCAATACCTATAATATGCTAAAGCTTGCTAAGGGATTGTTTCAAATCACCGGTAAGAAGAAGTACCTTGATTTCTATGACAACACTCTAACCAATGCAATACTGTCATCACAGAATCCTGAGACCGGGATGACCATGTACTTCCAACCTATGGCCACAGGATATTTTAAAGTATACTCTACGCCCTATGATAAATTCTGGTGCTGTACCGGGACCGGTATGGAGAATTTTACGAAGTTAAATGATGCAATATATTATTTGGTAAATGCTTCCGATGGTTTGGAGATTACTGTGGGACGATATATTAGTTCGGAAGCATTTTTCCAAGACATACCCTTAAGGCTAAAGGTGGATGCTGATTATCCGGCAAGGGAAGATTGTATAATAACCATTTTGGATGTTGAGGATAATAAGTTTTTTGCTTTAAAATTACGTGTTCCGGATTGGTGTCAAGGCTTATATAAGGTTGATGTCAATGGTATGGATGGTGGTATTAGAGAAGAGGATGGTTTTATCTATATAGACAGAAAATGGAATAAAAATGATATAGTTAATCTGAAATTAAAGATGGCAGTTACATACAAAAGATTAGTGGATAATCCAGATGCAGTAGCCTTCAAATATGGTCCGGTAGTTTTAAGTGCAGGCCTTGGAATGGAGGATATGGAAGAATCCAGAACCGGTGTTGATGTAACTATACCTACACGCAATATGGATATTAAAGATTATCTATTTATAAAGAATTTGACTGTAGATGAGTGGTTATCCGGGATAAGGAATCACTTAGTACAAAAACGGGCTTCTTTAGAATTTGTCTTGAATAATACCGACGAAGATGAAAGGCTTGTATTTAAACCTCATTATAAGCAACATAAAGAAAGATATGGAATCTACTTTAACTTATTTGATAAAAATTCTAAGAGTTATCAATCGTATTTAGAAGAAAAGGAGATTAAGCGTGAATTAGATCTTATGACAATTGATCTATTGCCTGTAGGAAATGACCAATATGAACTACAGCATGAGGTTAAGGGTGAGAAGACATTTTCTGATACATGGAATGGCTATAAATGCCGTGGTGCAAATCCAGAGGGTTATTTCTCCTACAAAATGAAAGTAAATTCTAAGGGCATAAATGAGCTTAGGATGATGCTGGCTAGAGAAGGTCATCCCCTGGATTATGAAATCTATGTAGATGATGAACTTCTTACCTCAGGAACCACTTTAGGAGGATGGCCTCCTAAGATTTATGAAGAAAAAGTAGCAATAGGGGAAAATATGATAAAGGGTAAGGAAGAAGTAACAATTAAGTTTGTTAATAAATCAGATAAAGCTCCTTTAAAGCTATATGGACAGCTACGGATGACTAACACTAACACCTAACTTGTGCATTATTCTATTTATAAACATAGCTAAGTTTTATTCATGAAAGGTTCAATATAAATTTATTCTAATATGACTATAGAATTAATTCAAAGGAATATGTAGTACAGAAACCGAATATTTTGGAGCACTATATACAAAATCTTTGTCTACCTTTATGGTCGTTTGTTTTATCGATACATTTTCAGGCTCATGTTCAGTGTTAATATCAGAAGAGTTTTCTGCTGTTAGAAGACTTACATTAATGTTTCCTTCTTTAATATCCAAATCACTCACTGTAATCATAAGATCTTTTGTCTCATTGGATACATTAACGACTTTTATTATGAGATTGCCCTGACTATCTAGACCTGTTACTTGATATATAGCTTCAGCCTTGGGGATTGTATATGAAATCATCTTTGTGTCATCAAGATAACATTCTATCAAATTGTCATTCACAACAATTTTTATTTCATATGCCCTACCTGTTTCAATCTTTAAGCTTTTGACAGTGGTAGCTATCTGACCGCTCTTACTTCCGGCAGATATCTTCTCAAGACATGAGACTGTATTTGCCCATCCTCCAAGATTCCAGTGATATGAATTATTCTTATCCTTTACAGCGAAAGGTATCAGGAACCCTTCCGAACCGCCTTTTTTTGTGGCGGTTAATGTGAGAGTGTAATTGGTCCAATTAATATCACCATTATAAACCACATCCCCAGTCAAGGTGTTTCTTGGGCTACCTGCATTAGATTGACCTAGCTGCTTATCCTCAATGTTCCAATTTCCGGCTATTTGCTCCCAATCGTCTATTGAATTATCAGCAAAATCATCGCTAAATAATACATCACCGCTTTCGTTATCAACTACCTTTATATTTTCAAAGAAAGCAGATGTCATCCATGTTCCGACACCGATTTTTCCTGAGAGAGCCTCTGAGGTTAGTGATTCTCCGATTAAAGTGCTATCAAGGATCTTTGAACTAACATTATCTGCGAATATTTTTTGGACATAATAGTTAGGCGAACCCCAAACCTTATGGTTATTAAACCATATTAAATCAGGCGACCATTGTATAGCCGTGCTATTACCAAATAAAGGTGCATATGAAGCAAGTGCCACAATATCACCATTTCTTTCAAGTCCTGTCATAAAGGCAGCTTCTGCTAGAGCAGCCTCGGCTGTATTAGCCTTTGCAGCATATTCACCTAAGAATACCGGTACATTATCTCTGTCATATGTATCATATCTGTCTGTATTAGTTAAAAACCAGGATGCCTCCATATAATAGTGTTCGTCTACCAAACCGGCATAATCTGTTCCCTTTACATTGATTCTGTTCCAAGCATAGCGATCAGCTGCCACAGGGCCATTTGCTACGATTAATTCTATATC
The DNA here is from genome assembly GCA_004294845.1 of Anaerolineaceae bacterium. Taxonomy (GTDB): domain Bacteria; phylum Bacillota; class Clostridia; order Lachnospirales; family Lachnospiraceae; genus Mobilitalea. The sequence continues at coordinate 21,659 of SHOH01000035.1, read as the reverse complement.
AGCATATAGTGACGGATTGACTTTGGCTGCCTCTTGGAATGCAGACTTAAATGCTTCATATCTTGAAAAATATACCTCACCCCATTGTTCGTTTCCTATTCCCAGATATTTAACATTAAAAGGCTCTTCGTGCCCCATAGCTATTCGTATAGCGCCCCATTTTGTGTTACTATCACCATTTGCAAATTCAATCAGGTCCAAAGCGTCTTGAACATATTTATTAAATTCATCTGATCCGATTTCAAGAGCCTGGGCAGGGGTTCCTACACTTCTGGTTCCTTGTATTTGACAAGACATACCTGCATTTATGATGGGTATCGGTTCGGCTTTCAAATCCTCACACAAAAGAAAGAATTCATAAAATCCTATGCCATAGGTCATATAATAAGGGTTTTTAGTTATCTGAGGATTTCCCCATAGGTTAACCCCTAATGGTCTTGTGGCAACGTCACCATAGCTTGATTTTCCGTTAATATTAAACTCTATTCCGTATCCGATTGATGCCTTCCAATCATAAGCGGTATCCAGGGTTTTGCCTTCTACAATGCAACCACCCGGAAAGCGTAAGAATTTTGGACTTAAGGCTTCCAGTTTTTCTCCAATGTCCTTCCTAATACCGTTTTTTCTGCCTTTATAAGTGTCTCTGGGGAACAAGCTGATCATATCCATTTCAACAGTTCCCTTATCAATCAACACATATAGCTTTAATTCCTTAGTTATTGTTGCGGCCGCCGTTATTATTGCATCGTATTTTAGCCACTCATCTGTAATGCCGCTAATCTTTGTCTCCCCATATTCATTGCCCTGATCGTCCTGCAATTTGATTATTATGCTTCCTGTATAATCATGGCTTTTAAAGTACCCACTAAAGTCATAAACAGCATTCTCTTCAATAGACATACCATCAAGGAAACCTCCATTGCCTATTCCGGCAAGGGAATTTGATGAATTAGTAAGCCTTGCATAGTGTGGATTATTTTCATTTAGAAAGCTTTTATCTGAAGAACCGTCTATTACTTCAAATTCAATTTCACCTAGGGTAATCCAACCATGTCTCGAACTATTGGTGGCCATGGAACCGTATTCAAAGGAACGATTTTTGATTTTTTCAGCATACATTCCCCCGTCGATTGCAAAATTTATATCCTCAAGAAATAGACCGTAGAGATTTTCGCTTACTTCATAGCCTGATGAACCGTCAATTTCCAATAAATAATCATACTCATCAGAGGAGGGGATGATATCAGTCCTGTCTGTTTTGTCGGTGTCATCCGGAGGGATAGGGACTACTTCGGTGTCTCTTTCCTTTTTAATTGCTGCATCGTCTTGATCATTTTTGGTTTTAAGGCTTGTGCATGATGTTGCCACTATAACAAAAGAGGCAAGCATAACAAATCTAACTACTAATTTGGAAATACTTTTCATATTAATAACCATGCCTTTCCTAAAAAAGTTACTGTATTGATTAATTCAAATATTAAATATTTTATAATAAAGTTAAACAAAATGCAATGGATATATTGACTTTTATTAAGCAGCTCATGTATAATTACAATAAATTTTACAGCTTTTATACTGATTCTTGTACAAATCTATGGAGGAGAGACAAAAATGGTTGAAGATCAGCATAATAATCTTAAGGTAAAAGATAAACTAAAGGATATCATATGGACCTTTATTCTCTACATAATTTTTCTTATATACTGGATAATATTTATGCTAATTCTATCATTCGTCTTAAATTCTGTCATAAGGATCAGTCTTAAAGAGATTATATTGATATCATTCATTCTCTCTACAGTAATGATATTACTTCGTATCATTAAGCTGATTACAAAAAAGTAGCATCTTAACAATTCAACCATGGAGGTAAAACCTCCGTTGTATGTAATTAAATAATGTAGTTTTTTATAGGAGGTAAAACCTCCGTTGTATGTAATTAAATAATATAGTTTTTACGAGGAGGTTTTGTAAAATGAAAAGATTTGGATTAGTAATTATTAGCTGTATTGTGATAATAGCATTAGCAACAAGTTGTGCTAAAGTAGAGAATAACAAGCATGATAATATCACCAGTAATAATGAAAATGAAAATCCGACTGACAATGATGAAAATGTTAATAGGACTGATGATGTTAATCAAGGAGATACGGATAATAGCATAGAGGAGAAAGACAAAGATGATAACAGCATAGAGGATCAAAAAAAGGATGATATAGATATTATACCTGATGACATTAAACAACTTACGGAGGAAGAGGCAATGGAAATATTCAACAGTATAATAGCTGACATACCATTGAAGGCAGAAAATCCTGTAACTTACGAGTTTTCTGATGTTTCAGTACATGATCCGTCTATCGTGCAGGTGGAAGATACTTATTACATATTTGGCTCCCATTTAGCGGCAGCTAAAACAAAGGATTTTATGAATTGGACACTAATAGCTTCAGGTGTAAATAAAACTAATCCAATTATTCCGGATGCAACCAAGGAGATGGAGGAAGCATTTACATGGGCAAGAACCAAAACCTTCTGGGCTCCTGATGTAGTGCAGCTGGAGGATAATAAATTTTATCATTATTATTGTAACTGTGAGGGAAGTTCTCCTCTGTCCGCACTTGGCTATGCTGTTTCGGATAATGTAGAGGGTCCTTATAAGGATCTTGGTATTCTTCTGAAATCCGGAATGAAAGAGGAACAGAGCGAAAACGGTGACAAATATGATGCCAGAATACATCCCAATGCAATAGATCCCCATGTGTTTTTTGATAATGACGGACGCCTTTGGATGCTATATGGATCTTATTCCGGAGGAATCTATATATTAGAATTAGATAGAAAGACCGGCAGGCCACTGGAATCGGGCTATGGCAAGAAGCTGCTTGGTGAAAATCATCTAAGAATTGAAGGCGGCTATATCCAATATAGTCATGAAACAGATTATTACTATATGTTCTTATCCTTTGGCGGATTGGATAGAGTAGGGGGATATAATATAAGAATTGCCCGCTCTAAGACTCCGGACGGTCCCTATTATGATTACGAGGGCAATGATATGATTGACTGTAAGGGTCCTAGTGGTTCGTTCTTTGATGATAGAGCAGCCGAAAAATACGGAAGCAAGTTAATGGGAAGCTTTCGTTGGAACGGTATAGAAGGTGAAGAAAGCAGTAACAGGCAGGCGTATCTGTCTCCTGGACATAACTCTACTATCTATCAAGAAGAAACAGGCAAATACTTATTGATTTTTCATACAAGATTTGAAAATCGCGGAGAACACCATGAAGTACGCGTTCACCAGATGTTCTTGAACGAGGATGGATGGTTTGTTGTTGCTCCATATCGCTATGTAGGCGAGACAATCGGCAGCTATACCAAAGAGGATGTTATCGGCGCATATAAGGCTATAAATCATCAAAAGGATATTTCACCCAAGATTAAAAAATCAGTTAATATTGTCCTGCAAGAAGATCATACAGTCATCGGTGAAATGAACGGAACCTGGGAATTAAAAGGAGACAATAAACTGACATTAACCATCGACGGTACCGTATATAAAGGAGTTTTCCTGGAGCAATGGGACGAATACGGATTAAAGAATGTCATGACCTTTAGTGTCCTATCAGAAGAAGGCGTCTCTATCTGGGGAAG
>SHOH01000035.1:0-17905 GCA_004294845.1 Anaerolineaceae bacterium | reverse complement strand
TAGGTATCCGATGCATTACGGAAGAATGTCTTTGCTTTTATTGCTTGATTATAATCTCCGAATTCTTCTCCGTATAAGGTCAAGCCTCCGCAATTAGTTGTGTCTTTTGGGATTTCAAAACGTAAAGTAATAGAAGATGTATAAGTGATATCCAGATCTTCAATTGTTGTTTTTGAAATTAAGCTACTTCCGTCAATAAAAGTTCCCTGTGAGTTAATAATTAAAGTTTTCAATAAACCATACTGATTAAGTGTATCAGGCCACCATATAGGTGTAAGATAACCCTTTCTATCACCATAGTCACCGGGGCTTACCCATAAACCTAAAGGCTTATCATTAATAAAAAAGTGTATATCAGAAGGGTAGTCCTCTTTAAATCCCGGATACTCTGAAGAAATCTCAAATGAAATCTGTAGTTCGGTTATTATCTGACCCGCGGTTAGGTGATTTGGGATATCGTATTCCAGATAACCGCTACCGAACCAAAGGATTCCTGCATCAAACCGTTCAGGAAAAGTAAAATATCTTGGATCATCAAGTTCACCGACAATTTTTTTGATAGTGGCAATTCCGCAGGTAGGATTAACCTTATGAGAAGTATAATATCCTATTCTGATATCGTCTTGATAATATTTTCTTTTTTCTTTAATAGGTGCCAGGTCTATGATTAATCGTTCAAATCTAGGATGAATAATCTTCATAGTACCTCTTTTACCGGCTGTGGAATGTATTTTGATTAATCCGGCACTATCTAATTTACTGACATGCATGGAAATAGCACTATTCGTTAAACCTAATTCCTTTGCTATATCATTCATACTTAATGTATCGTCTTCATAAATCATCTCCATAATTCTTAAACGCATTGGCGCGCTTAGGGCTTTTAGAACTTCTTCGGCCTCACGGACAGTTTTAAAATAAAGCATTATATTAACCCCTTAATGAAATTTATAGTTTTGTTTTAACTATTATATGTTTTAATTTCATCAAAGTCAATAATCGATATAAACTTACATATTTCCAAATGGAAGAATAAAGGAATAAGAAAAAATAATCAAATTTATTGTGCAATTTTACGATAAATCATCTTGACGTTTTCATATATTTATAGTATTTTATAAGTAAGGTTAAATAAAACGTTTATTATTACATTAAATACTTAACTTTAATATAAGGAGGATACCACTGTGAAATTGTATATTAATCCGAATTTAAAAAGAGGTCATATAAATGCAGAGATATATGGCCATTTTTCTGAGCATCTTGGTAGATGTATTTATGAAGGAATATATGTAGGAGAGGATTCTGAAATCCCAAATACAAATGGGATGCGAAATGATGTTGTATCTGCCTTAAAGGAGATAAATATTCCTGTGCTTCGTTGGCCGGGAGGATGCTTTGCAGATGAATATCATTGGAAGGATGGTATCGGTCCTAAGGAAAATAGAAAAAAGATGATAAATACCCACTGGGGAGGAGTTCTGGAAGATAACAGCTTTGGTACCCATGAATTTATGGAGCTATGTAGTCAGTTAGGGTGTAAAACTTATATTAACGGTAATATGGGTAGCGGAACCATACAGGAAATGTCAGAATGGGTTGAATATATGACATTTGACGGGGTATCTCCAATGGCAGATTTAAGAAAGAAAAACGGACGCAGTGAACCCTGGAGAGTGGATTATTTTGGCGTTGGAAATGAGAACTGGGGCTGTGGCGGAAATATGCTACCTGAACAATATGCTATGGAATATCGTAGATATCAGACCTATGTTCGAAACTACAATCATGCAAAACCTATCGCTAAGATTGCAGGTGGGGCTAATGTAGATGATTATGAATGGACCAGAAAGGTTCTTGAAGTTACTCACAACCATAGTCCTAAGGAATGCCATGGATTTATGGATGGCTTATCTGTGCATTATTATGTTCATCCTGAGGGTTGGTTAGTTAAGGGTAGTGCAACTGATTTTGATGAAAAGACATGGTACTTAACCATGAGCAAGGCATTGTATATGGAGACCTTAATTAAAAATCATAGCGCTATAATGGATGAATATGATCCTGATAAGAAGATCGGAATGATTGTTGATGAATGGGGAACATGGTTTAATGTAGAACCCGGTACCAATCCCGGATTCTTATATCAGCAGAGTACAATGCGTGATGCCTTAGTTGCGGGTATAAACTTGAATATATTTAATAAGCATTGTAATCGTGTGAAGATGGCTAACATAGCTCAGATGGTTAATGTACTTCAATCTGTGATACTTACTGATAAGGAAAAGATGCTTCTTACTCCTACCTATCACGTGTTTAATATGTATAAAAAACACCAGGATGCAGAGCTTCTTGACTCTAGTCTTGATGGTATTAATATGATCGGATTGGAGGATGCGCATATGGTACCTAATATTCATGAATCTGTGTCATTATCAAAGGATGGCAAAGTGCAAATAACATTGAATAATCTATCTGTAAGTGACAGCTATGATATCGAAACTATCTTTACCGATAGTGAAGTTAAATCAGTAAAGGGAACTATTCTTGTGAATGATATGAAGGCTTATAATACATTTGATAATCCGGACAATGTATGTCCTAAGGACTTTAATGATTTTAAAATTACGGACAGCGGTTTATCACTGACAATTCCGGCATGCAGTGTTTTGCATCTTGAGCTTGAGATTTAATTTTGACGAAGAAAGGCGTGGTGAAATGTATGAAACATAAGGGTCTAGTCCGTGTTTTAGCATTCACATTAGCTGGGATATTAACCTTGGGAAATGTTTCGGTAAATGCAGGAGGGACAATATCCCCGGCAGTTGATAGAGGGGATATGTCCTATGTTACTGACTCATACAGTAATGAAAGAATACATAATAGCTATTCTAATATTAGTTACGATTATGTAGCTACTCCTTATACCGGTAACCCAATTGAGATTAATGCAGAAGAGTCACTTGTATCCGCTACAGGTGTTTTAACCGATGATAATTATGGTTATAAGAATAAGGCTATAAGGTTAGAAATAGACGATAGTGCTGAGTATTCAGTTGATGTGCCCGAAACAGCACTTTATATATTGAGATTTGACTATTTATCATATGATAAATCGATTTTACCGATTGAATTATCCATGAAGATCAATGGTTCTTATCCCTTTTATGAGGCAAGAAGAATATTATTAGAAACCACTTGGATAGCTGATGAGGAAAAATCATTTGACAGATATGGTAATGAAATAGTTTCTTTACCTAATAAACTATTACAATGGGAAAGCAAATTCTTTAAGGATGCCAGCTATTATCATGCTGACCCACTGGTCTTAGAATTAAATCAAGGTAATAATCTAATTAGCTTTCAGGTTGCAGAAGGAAGCCTTCTATTGGGAAATATGTATCTGGAAGCCATAGAGGAGGTTTCGGAATATACAGGATCAGAATTAGCCACCGGAGATCAACTAATCACAATCCAAGCAGAGGATTTTAAATATAGAAATGACTCATCTATACGATCAATAGCCGAATTTGAAGCCGGTCTTGACCCATATGAAATAACTAATACCCTGATGAATACCATTGATAAGGATTCATTTAAGAATGCAGGACAAAAAATCACCTATGAATTTGAAGTTCCTGTTACTGGCTATTATTATCTGGCCATGAATTATCGTCAGAATGATAAGGGTGATTTTCCTGTGTTCTTGGATATGGAGATAGACGGGAAGGTTCCCAATTCCGAATTTAAGGCATATCCTTTTGACTATACAGCAAAATATAAAACCATTACCTTAAATGATTATGATAAGAACAAATTAAGCCTTTATCTTGAACAGGGAACCCATACAATTTCATTTACTATTAATATGGAAGTAATCTGCCATGTATTAGAATCGGTTTCCAGAATAATGAGTGAAATCAACGACTTGTCCCTAGAGATTACCAAGGTTGCAGGTACAAATAAAGATAAATATCGTGACTTACAAATTACCAGATACATTCCTGATGTAGAGGAAAGATTATACGGTTGGGCTAATGAATTAGAGCAGCTACACGACAGTGTTAAAATCTACAGTCCTAACACGAAAAGAATAGCGTCATTTTCATCCGCATTTATAGCCTCTAATCAATTAAGAAGCCTTGCCAAAGAGCCTGATGAGCTACCATATCGTGTAGGAGAGTTATCTACTAGCATTAACTCTACCAACAAGCAACTGGCTGATTTATTGGATATTCTTAGTAAGAATAGAATTTCATTAGACAGAATTTACTTATATCAAGAGGATGCAAAGCTTCCTCAAAAGCCTGGTTTTTTAACAAGAATTTTTCTGAGTATTAAACGTTTCATCGCATCATTTTTCGATCAGGCTTATTCTACAAATGCCATTAATAAAGATAATATTCAGATTTGGGTTAACAGACCAAGGCAATATGTCGAGTTGATGCAAAAGATGATAGATGATCAATTTACACCAGAAACAGGTATAAATGTAGATTTATCCTTAATGTTTGATGCACAGAAATTAGTGCTGGCCAATTCCTCGGGTGATGCGCCGGATATTGCTACGGGTATAAACTATGCCCTACCCTTTGATCTTGGAATTCGCGGAGCTATAAAGGATTTAACAGAGTTTGATGATTTTCAGGAGATTGCAAGTCGTTTTTCACCTGGGCTTCACATACCGACAACCATAGGCGACGGAATATACTCTCTGCCGGAGACAATGAACTTCTGGGTATTGTTCTATAGAACAGACACCTTTGAAAAGCTTGGGCTTAAGGTACCTGATACAATGCAGGATGTTATAGACTTACTTCCCGAATTGCAGATGAGAGGATTGAATTTCTTTTATCCTACGGCACAGATGATTGCCTTAAGAAACTTCCATGGTACTACACCGCTCATCTTTCAAAATGAAGCTGAATTATATGATTATGACACCGCCATGACAGCTTTAAATACTGAAGAGTCAATCAGAGGATTGTCAATGCTGACAGAATTATTCACAATTTATAATGCACCAATTGATGTTCCAAGTTTTTATCAGCATTTTAGAAATGGCGATTTACCAATAGGAATAGGGGATATCTCTACCTATAACCTACTTGTGAATGCAGCTCCCGAGATTGCAAACTCATGGGGTATTTCTCTGGTTCCGGGTATAAAGAATGAAGAAGGCGAGATACTGCGATATACAGCCGGTGGTATGGATAATATCTTCATGTTTAATTCTGATGAGAAGAGGGAGAATGATGCATGGGAATTTATGAAATGGTGGACTTCAGCTGAGGTTCAGACGGAGTTTGGTCAAACCCTACAGATTTCCTATGGTACTGAATATATGTGGAATACAGCCAACATGGATGCTTTTGAAGCCCTACCTTGGGATTCGCAAAACAAAAAGGTTATTATGGAGCAAGCAGAATGGATAAAGGAATCTCCCAGAATACTAGGTACTTACATGTTGGAGAGAGAGCTAAGTAATGCCTTTAATGACATAGTAGTTCAGGGTGATACCTTACGAATCCGTATTGATAAGGCCATAAAGCTGATTGACAGGGAGACCATAAGAAAACTTGAAGAGTTTGGATATATTAAGGACGGGGAAGTAGTAATAGATTACGAGGTGCCAACATTAGAAAAGGTATACGATATCCTCGGCAAAGAAAATGGGGGTAGGTAGCTTATGCGAAAAAAAACATCTATTAGCAGGCGAGAAAACAATATTAATGGTTATTTTTTCTTAGCGCCCTATTTCCTATTGTTTTTTATATTTATCTTTATCCCTGTAATTATTGCCATCGGGTTGTCCTTTACAAATTTTAATGCAATTCAGTTTCCCACCTTTAAGGGATTTCTAAATTACATAAACCTAATTACAAAAGATGAGATATTTATGCAAAAGGTATTACCCAACACGGTGACCTATGCAATTATAGTAGGTCCAGGCGGATATATTTTATCCTTCTTACTGGCTTGGGCACTAGCGCAATTACCAAAGTATTTGAGAACGATATTTGCCTTGATTTTATACTCACCTACTATGACAGGTGGAGTTGCTATGACGGTTTTATGGAAGATTATGTTTAGCGGCGATCAAACAGGCTACATCAATAGCTGGCTAATGAATATAGGCATCATAAACGAACCGATTATATGGCTTGTAAATACTGATTACTTATTACCGATAGTAATAATTATTGGTCTCTGGTCTAGTATCGGTGGAATTGGCTTCCTTGCTATACTGGCAGGTATACTAAATTCTGATGAATCCTTATACGAGGCTGCCGCTATCGATGGGATAAAGAATCGCTTCCAAGAAATGATCTATATTACTATACCAAACATGAAGCCTCAGATGCTATTTGCTGCTGTTATGTCTATTGTAGGAGCATTTCAAGCCGGTTTAATTAGCACCCAGCTAACAACTAATCCAACGCCCGGTTATGCAGCTCAATTAATTGTTAACCATATCGAGGACTACGGTTTTATACGTTATGAGATGGGTTATGCAGCGGCGGTTTCAGTTGTCTTACTGGGCATAATCTATATATTTTCTAATATATCAAAGAAACTATTTTCGGAGGATTAGAAAGGAGGACCGGTTATGGCATATAAGGGCAATAATATTAATCCCAGAAAATTCAACAGGGGACATATAAAGATAATACTGGCTATATTACCGTTAATATTATTTATGGGACTCCCTATTATCTTCATTATTAATCATGCATTTAAACCAATGGAGGAATTGTTTGCCTTCCCTCCTAAATTTTTGGTATCAAAACCTACTCTGGATAATTTTGATAAACTATTCAAGGCTTCCAGGATGGCCGGTATTCCCATGAGCCGTTATGCCTTTAATAGTATATTAGTTAATGTGATTGTAGTATTAGCATCTATATTTTTATCTACCGCAGCAGGCTTTGCCTTGTCAAAGCTTAGATTTAAAGGTAAAACTCTTCTCATGAACATTAACCAAGGAGCATTGATGTTTGTTGTCGCGGCGGTTATGATTCCAAGATATTTAACTATAAACTTTATGGGAATAACTAATACATATTTTGCTCATATCTTGCCTTGGCTTGCGACGCCTGTAGCATTATTCCTTGTTAAGCAATTTATTGATCAGGTACCCGATTCACTTATTGAGGCTGCTTATATCGATGGAGCCGGAGATTTTAAAGTCTACAAAAAGATTATCCTACCGATGATAAAGCCTGCTATTGCCACAGCTGCAATATTGGTATTCCAGCAGGTATGGGTGGATTTAAGTACATCAAATTATTATGTAAATGATGAAGGGCTAAAAACCTTAGCTTTTTATATGAATACATTGGCAAATGCAAATAATACAGTGGCTGGTCAGGGACTTGCGGCAGCAGCTTCTCTGATTATGTTTGTACCTAACTTAATCATGTTTATACTGCTTCAAAACAGTATTATGAACACCATGGCCCATTCTGGTATAAAATAATCGGAGGGAATAGATATGAAATCTAAAATGAATAGAAGGTTGTTAGTTCAGGTAATCTTACTGTCAATGGTCTTAACTATAATACTAATCCCAAAACCCGTATATGCTGAGGTTCCCTATAAAACCTATACCCACGATGCGGCCGGTGGTAATTATAATATCATTGAAACTCAAGCGGCATATTTACCCGGAGCAGCTATTACAAAGATAGGTGAAACCTCTTTTGCGGAGGCAAGGGATATGGTAATCACTAAAGACGGATACATATATATAGCAGATACAGGTAATCGTAGAATCCTTGTATCCGATTTGAAGGGTAATTATATCAGAGAATTTGGGAAGGGCGTTTTGATTACTCCCTGCGGAGTATTTGTAACTGACGATAAGTTGGTATATGTAGCGGACCGTGATGCAAAAAAGGTTTTTGTTTTTGATCAAAAGGGTAATGTCATCAGTGAATATGGAAAGCCAAATCATCCCCTTTACGGTGATGAAGTGGATTTCTTACCCTTAAAAATTGTTGTAAATCATGCGGGGAATATGTTTGTAATATGTGAATCGAATACAAACGGCATAGTCCAGATCAGCCCTACACAGGGGGGCACCTTCCTTGGCTACTACGGAACTAATCCGACCAGTATATCAATTATTGATATAATAATTCGGATGTTTATGACAGATGCTCAAAGAGCGAAGATGATCATGAATAGGCCACCGACACCAGATAATCATGCAATTGACGAAAAGGGTTTAATATACACGGTAACCAGAGGTCAAAGTCTGGAAACCTTAAGAAGATTAAACATAGCCGGAAAGAACATTATGCAGGCTGAAGCATACGATGAGACCCCGGCTGCCGTTATCTCAGGTAACTATGACAATGTATACATGGTATCCAATCAAGGCTATATATATGAATTTAATAATGAAGGTAATTTACTCTTTGTCTTTGGTGGTAGAGATGACGGGAGACAGAGAATTGGCTTATCTAAAAGGGTAGAAGCAATTGGTGTAGACCATGAAGATAAGCTATATATTCTTGATTCTGATCTTAACCAGATACAGATATTTGAACCTACGGAATTTACGGATCTACTTCATGAAGCCTTGTACTTATATTCGAAGGGTAGATATACAGAAAGTAAAGAACCTTTAGAACAGATATTAGAAATGAATAGCCTATTTGGCTATGCCAACAAGGCTATGGGACTGGCCTATTTGCAGGAAGAAAATTATGATATGGCTATGCATTATGCTAAGCTGGCATCTGACAGAGATACATATTCAGATGCATTCTGGGAGGAGCGTAATCTGTGGCTTATCGATAACTTAATAAGTACTATGTTTTTGTTAGTTGTTCTATATATTATTTTTAGGGTATTAAAGCATCTACATAAGAAAAAGGGTGTTTTTAATAAGGCATATAAGATTATAAGGACAATAAAATCAAATACCTTAGTTTCACGGTTGAGATATTCGCTCTATTTTATGAAGCATCCTATCGATGGTTGCTACGGGGTACGGTGGGAAGGAAAGGCTTCTTATGTAAGTGCCAATATATTATTAGCGATATTTATTGTATTTAACATCATAAATAAGTATTTTACCAGTTTTCTCTTTAAAACTGTACGTGAGGGCAGATATAACATTTCGTCAGATATTGGCTTGATTCTGCTTGTATTTATTGTACTGACTGCTTGTAACTATCTGGTTTGTACAATAAATGATGGTGAAGGCAGCTTTAAGCAGATATATTGTTCCTTTGTATATTGCTTAACTCCTTACCTTGTACTACGGCCCTTTGTATTTGTACTTAGCAGAATCGTTACTATGAATGAAAGGTTTCTGGTTACTTTTTCTGAAAGCTTCTTATTGGTATGGGTGATTGTTTTATTAGTGATTACGATTAAGGAACTTAATAATATTTCTGTTAAAGAGACAATTAAGGTAATTCTTCTAACCTTCTTTACTGCATTAATCTTTATGCTTTTAGTGTTCATACTTTATGTTTTATGGCAACAGGTCTATGACTTCATTACGGGTATAGGTGGAGAGGTGGTGTATCGACTTGGCTTCTAAGAAAAATCCTAAAATAAGAAAAATCATTTTTTCTTCATTGTTTATTATGTTTTTTGTTCTAGTGTTAATAGGAATTTCAACCATGTCGAAAACATTCAATCAACAGGATTACAATGATGTGAGGCGGCCACAGGGCTTGGATCAGGCATCGCTGCCAAGACACAATACAGACCAATATGAAGATAAACTTATTACTGAAAGCGAAAATTACAAAATGTATTTAAGCGGAGCAAATCTATCAATAACTATTGAAGATAAGCATACCGGTGCTCTTATTCATTCAACAGTAGAAGGAGATAGTAGAGAGAATAACAAGCAATGGTTAGGATTTATTAACTCAGGTGTAGTCTTAAATGTTATTGATGGATTTAATGAAGCCGTACAGGCGGATTTATTAAATAATAATAACCTAATTGAAATTAATGAGATTAACAATGGGTTTAGGGCAGATGTAGCATTCCCTGATCTTGGCTTTGCTTTTCAAATTAGTGTAAGGCTAGAAGGAGATGAGCTATTAGTTGAGATACCTAATGAAACTATTATGGAGTCCATAGATAAGTTTCATATAGGTGCTATCAATTTATTCCCGATGTTGGGCAACTCTTATCTGGGAGAAAAAGAAGGATATATGTTTATCCCTGACGGTAACGGAGCCATAATTTACCTAAATGATAAAGAAGGAAGGTTGTCAGGCGGATATTCACAGCTGGTTTATGGTGATGATGTCGGATTTAAGGATCAGTCCACGCAGTCGCTATTATGGGGTGGATTTCAGACGGTAAATGAGGCAGAAAAGATTTTAGCTCCGGTATTTGGCATGATTCATACTGATGATGAAATTGGTTTCTTGGGAATAATCGAAAGCGGAGCAGAAAGAGCCAGCATTGAAGCATATCCTAACGGAGTTAAGATTTCTTATAATCGTATATATCCAAAGTTCCTTTTAAGGAAAGTATTCAAGCAACCAACCAGTAATAGCAATACCGGTGTAGTGGATGATTTTGAAGAAGAAAGGACTAAGTATGATATAAAAGTAAGATATAAATTGCTTAGTGGTGATAGTGCCGACTATGTAGGCCTAGCTCTTTCATTCAGGGAATATTTATTAGAGAACTATGAAATTCAAAGGCATGAGTATGACTATAATACAAGAATCGATTTTATAGGGACTGAGAGAGAAGAATGGCTAATGTCCACGAAGAACGTTACTATGACCACTATAGATAATATTCGTGACATATATAGAGATTTAGAAGAAGAAGGGATTAGGGATATCCTTTCGATATATAAAGGATGGCAAAAGGGCGGAATCAATAGGGTTCCCATAAAGAAATATAAGGCTGATAGAAATATCGGTGGAACTAAGGATTTGACTGCATTAATAAAAGATATAAATGAAAGCAATAGAAAGTTATATCTCTATCATGATGCATTAAGAATTAATCCTGGAGAGTTTAACACCACATTTAATGTCGTTAAAAGAATTGACAAACGACTATATCAAGAATCTACCTATATGGATGTGTATGAAGAGATGTATTATTTAATACCAAAGCGCTCTGAATATCACATGAAAAAGCTTCAGAAGGACTATTTAAAGACCGGAATATCTGATTTGGCTTTAGCCGGTGTATCGAATAATCTATTTACCTACACCTACAGTGGAAAGGAGTATTCCAGAAAAGACACTATGGATGCTTATACTACTATGCTAAACAATATAGATGGTGATTTTAATCTAATTCTGGAACAACCTTTTGCCTATATGTGGAAATATACTCATGCCTTTTTGGATATCCCTGTAGGAAGCTCTCAATATAATTTTGTTGATGAAGAGATACCCTTTCTTACTATATCAACGAAAGGGATTATGCCTTTATATTCTGAATATATAAATTTCGAGGCAAATAAAGAAGAATTCTTTTTAAAGCTCGTAGAAACAGGGGTTTACCCCTCATTCTTAATAACATGGGAGGATTCATCCAACCTGATTTATACAAATTCAGCAGATGTTTATAGTTCAAAATATAGTATTTATAAGAACAGTATAATTGAGTATTCACTTGCATTAAAAGAGGTTAATGATGCCGTAAAAGATGCATTCATAGTCGGCCATGATCGCATGGCTTCCGGTTTAACAATAGTGACCTATGATAGCGGAGTAAAGGTATATGTTAACTACAGTGATGAGGTGCAGTCTATAGATGGTTATACGATAGAGGCAATGTCGTATAAGGTAGGTGAGTAAAATGAGTAAAAAATCTAAAGTCAAAAAAGTGAAGATAGGAAAGCTGGCAAAGAAAGAAGCCCGATATGGTTATATATTCATAGCTCCATGGCTAATAGGTGCTGTTATATTTCTTATAAAACCATTAATTGAGTCCTTTCAATTTTCTTTAGCTGATATTAGAATGACTCCTTTTGGAAGAATGATTAACTTTGTAGGCCATGAAAACTATACTCAGATTTGGCTTGAAGATAAAGATTTTCCTGTCATGCTTGTGGCTTACTTTCTTGAAACATTGCTGTCGGTTCCTATAATTGTAGTGTTTGCACTTATTATTGCTATGCTACTTAACGGAAAGATAAGATTTAAAGGTACATTTAGATTAATATTCTTTCTGCCTGTAATTATTGTGAGCGGACCTGTAATGCTGATGCTGACCGGGCAAGGAGCGGCCACAATAAGTTCAGTTAATATTCAGGTTATATACAATACATTGAATAGCTTTATGCCAAGGTATTTAGCCAGTGCAATCTCTGAGGTTTTTGGGAATATGATAATGATTTTATGGTATTCCGGTGTACAGATACTGATTTTCTTATCAGCCCTGCAGAAGATCGATGCTTCACTATACGAAGCGGCTCAAATTGACGGTGGATCAGGTTGGGAATGCTTTTGGAAGATCACATTACCGACCATTAAGCCTATGATACTATTAAATGCTGTGTATACTGTTATTTTCATATCCAATAACGAAAATAACGCTATTATAAATATCATCCAAAGGGCTATGTTTGCAGGAAACAAGGGGTATGGCTATGCTTCATCAATGGCCTGGATGTATTCGTTGGCAGAAAGTGTGATTATTGGAATAGTGGCATTGGTCTTTCTTACAAGAAAGGATGCTTACGAAAGACAGGTCAAGAAGGTAAAGAAGGAAATGAGAAAGGAAAAACGTGCAATAAGACTAGCAAGAAGGAGGGGAAAGAGGAATGGCGCAAGAATTAATAAAAAACTTAATAAAACCCTCAAGTCTACAGAATAAAGTTAACAAAGATAAAGTACGAAAAACCTTTATGGGGTCCAGGGAGAAGGACGGATTATTAAAGAAGCTAATAATATATGCACTATTAATATGTATTGGTTTTGTATACCTATATCCAATTCTTTATATGATTTCTAACAGTTTTATGAATCTTGAAGACCTACTGGACACCTCAATTAAGTGGTTACCCAGCTCCTTATACCTTGATAATTATAAAAAATCTATTCTAAACATGAATTACTTAAACACCTTTTTTCAAAGCATTATAGTAGCCGGTGTTCCTACTGTAATTAATGTAATAATATGCTCCTTTGTAGGCTATGGCTTTGCCAGATTCAAATTTAAAGGGAAGAAAATATTTATGGCTATATTAATATTTTCCTATATCCTCCCTCCGCAAATTACAATGATGCCTACATACGTGCTATATGCTGATATGAAGCTGGTAGGAAGCTTATGGTCATTTGTATTACCAGCAATATTTGGGCAAGGCTTAAATGCACCGATTTTTATCTTAATTTTCTATCAATTTTTCAAGCAGATACCTAAGGTTCTGATTGAAGCTGCACAGATTGACGGAGCAGGCTATTTTCGGTCGTTTTTACGGATAGCTCTTCCCTCTGCCATACCAGCGATTATTACCGTACTTCTATTCTCCTTTGTTTGGTATTGGAATGAATCGTATCTGACGCAGCTATATGTAAACGGTTATTTTTCAGATGGTAATTGGACGACATTGATAGTAGAACTAAAAAAGTTTGATTCCGGATATAATCCACAACTGTCGATGGTTGTTGACGGAATAGCACAAAGCAATAACGAATCTATTCGTATGGCTGCTACTATGCTAAGTATACTGCCTGTGTTGGTAATGTATTTTATACTGCAAAGATATTTTGTAGAAAGTATTGATCGTACAGGAATAACAGGTGAATAAACAATTTATGATTCCTTAAGGAAAGTAAATTGATTATTATAAAGAAGAATAAGGAGGAAGATAAAATGAAGAGAATTATGGCATTATTATTAGTACTAACTATGTTAGTCGGTGTTCTATCCGCTTGTGTATTTGGTAATAAAGACAATTCAGCCTCGGATAATGGAACAGCCAAGACGCCAACTAAAGCCGCTGACAAGACCAATACATCTGATAAAGCTGATGATAATGAAACAGTGGAGACAGGTGGCGATACAGCAACCGATGGCTTACCACCTATGACTACAGAGCCTATAACCTTAAAGTATCTTAACTTTGATAGTGAGGTTTTGACACAGAAGTTGGCTGAGAAATTCATGGAAAAATACCCCAATATTACTGTAATATCTGAATATATTAATGTTGCTGATTTTGGAACAACACTATTAAATCTAATTAATACAGGAGACGTTCCAGATGCTTTCATGTTCTCAGATTCTGACTTTGCATTATCTAATTATTTACTCTATGATATGACAGAACTTTGGGAAGCAGATCCTGAAAACCAGAATATTCTACCGACTATTAATGAAGTGCAGATTGGTTACTATGATACGGACAGAAAATGGGCTACACCTATTAAATTCTTCCCGGGAATAGTATACATAGACAGAACAGTAATGGAGACATTAAATATTCCCATGCCTAGAAAGGATTGGACTTGGGATGAAATGATACAGCTAATCAAAGATGCCACTGACCATACTCAAACTCCTGCATACTATGGCTTGGGAGCATATAATAGATTAGACAGCTTATATGGTATAGCTGCATCCCAGGATATAAAGGGTGAGTTTGGTTGGGATGGAACCGGATTTGATTTAAGCGTATGGGCTGTCGGTGAGCAAGAATTTTCAGATCTAAAATTAAACAGATATGTTGCTCCTGACCGCGAGTCTCCAAGAATGGAAGACTGGTTAGGTGATTGGGAAGGATGGGCAGGCGCTAGTGGTCGTGTAGCTATAATGACTGAGGCTTACTGGACCTATATGAATATCTGGGATACTCCTGAATATAAAGAAGAGATGAATATTAACTTCGTTCCATATGCTATTCCGTCTGTTGAAGAAGTTGATGGTGTGGCAAATACAATTGCTACATTAGATATGGGCGGAATATCAGCCGCTACTGAGCACCCAAGAGAGGCTTATGAACTATTAAAATTCATGGGATGGGGAGTGGACGGTTGGAAGGCTAAGATGGAAATCTTTAAGGACGAGTCTATAACAAACTCTTCAGGGCAGCCACTAAAGAGAGACGCAATGCCTGCACCTATAACAATGGATGAAGAGATATGGGCTGATTACAGATCATTATATCCTACTGATGAGATAAGCGGACCATACTGGGATGAATACTTTGTTAACTGTACAAGACCTATACCTTTTGGATGGATGTCAATTGCCGGATACTGGACCTTCTGTGATGAATACTTTAACAGCTTAAACATCCACAATCTTGTAGACTCGGGTCAAGCTAAGGCCGCGGACTATGCTGCTGAAGCGACCGAGAAGGCAAATCAATATCATAAAGAAGCCATGAAGAAATACTTTAATATTGATTGGGATCCGACCAATTAATTTACATTACATATTAACTAATCTAGATGTGAGCTTAAGGAGGACACTATGGACAGAATACTTTTAGAATATACGGAACCATTTATTACTCAGAGAGCAGATCCCTATATCTATAAACATATTGATGGCACTTACTATTTTACAGCGTCAGTACCTGCCTATGATAGGATTATATTAAGAAAATCAGATACCTTATATGGACTTGCTAACGCTGAGGAAATAACTATTTGGAAAAAGCATGAAAAGGGTATTATGAGCTGTCATATATGGGCTCCCGAGCTTCATTATCTTGAAGGAAAGTGGTATATCTATTTTGCTGCCGGAGATATTGATGATATATGGGCGATACGACCTTATGTACTTGAATGTAAAGATGAGAATCCTATTACAGGTACTTGGATTGAAAAAGGCAAAATGCAAGCTGCAGATGACGATGAGTTTTCTTTTAAAGAGTTTTCTCTAGATGCTACAGTATTTGAAAACAATGGAAAGTTTTATTTTGTGTGGGCTGAAAAAGTCGGTGTTGGAAAAAAGATATCAAACTTATATATAGCAGAGATGGAGACCCCTACAAAGCTTAAAACAGTTCAGGTACTACTTACAACTCCTGATTATGATTGGGAAAGAATAGGTTTTTGGGTAAATGAAGGAGCAGCTGTTATAAAGAGAAATGGGAAGATATTCCTTACATATTCAGCAAGTGCAACAGGTGCCTGCTATGCCATGGGAATGCTAACTGCCGATCAAGATTCTGATTTATTGGATCCTAAATCATGGGAAAAAGAGAGATATCCAGTACTAAAAACCAACCCCGATAAAGGAATATTTGGACCCGGACATAATAGCTTTACTGTATCCGAGGACGGTAAGGATATTCTAGTATTCCATGCCAGACCATATGAAGAACTCATAGGTGAACCATTGACAGATCCAAATCGTCATACAATGCTTTCTGAGATAAAATGGAACAAGGATGGACTGCCTATATTTGAGATAATGTAATAGAGACGAATATAATTAGCAGATTGATATGTTTAACTATTTAGTGAAGTATATACATAAAATGTAATTAATATATAATATAAATAATAATATCATCAAATAAGCATATTTTCAACATATTAGAGGATTTGCCGATTCTTAGTTTATCTTGATATTTTTATAAATTATGTATATAAAAACTAGATTATCACTTGACCTTTTGGTAAATTAGTAGTATTCTAATATTAGTTAATTAAATTATTTAAAGATTAAGATTCCGTTAAACAAAAGGATTACTATTAAATTAAAAATAAGCATGAGTGTGCTTAATTTTAAAATAAAAAGGAGGAAAGTATATGAAACTCAAAAAATTATTAATTGCAGTTATCGCCATGTCTATGGTTTTACCTGCTACAGTAGCTTTTGCAGCAACTCCGGTTTATGAGTACAGCTTTGATGGAGAATTAGGCGGTGCTACAGTTGTAACTAGAGAAGGTGATGTTGATGGATTACCTGTTACTTTTAATATTCCAAAAGCAAACTCAAGTATTACTGCACAATTTGCTGAAGGTAAGAATGGGCAGGCAGTATTTCTAGATGGTACATATGGCTTGCTATTAGACGCTGAGGCCGTTGGGGAAACCTATTCTGTTTCTTTCTGGGTGAACCCTGCTAGATTTTCTAACTTTAGTCCTATTATACAGATTGGACAGGATCTATTAGAAGAAGAAGGTAGATGCGCATGGCTAAATGTTACCAAAACTGACTGGGCAGGAGATGCTACACCTATTATCTGGTCAAGAAGCTTGAGAGATGATTCGTGGCCTTGGTATCAAAAAGCTTATTTTGCAGTAGATGAAAGCAATCCTATGGCACTTGCTAAAGATGATTGGACACATGTTGTCATTACGGTTGATGGAAATACCCCTGGTACAGATCCTGTATTAGAAGTAGAAGTTCCAGGCACCAATCACAGTAAACTTTATCTTAATGGAGAGCTCTTTGGTGAGGGCCCTGTAGCTAAGCAGACTTTTACTGAAGATAGTAAGATTTATCTTGGTATTAACTGTTGGGATTTCCTTTTCAAAGGATTATTCGATGATTTTAAAGTATATAATACAGTACTTACCAATGCAGAAGCAAAGGACGCTATGGGTGCTGGCGCAGTCTCTTCTACTCCTAAGACCGGTGTTGCTTCCTTAGGCTTAGTATTTGGTTTAGGTTCAGTTGTACTTGGTGCAGGCGCCCTTATAATGAAGAAAAAGGGTAAAGAAGACTAAGTACGATCATCACTATTACATATGATTGATGCAGATTGGTGTAAGTGTATGTAAATAATTAATTAAGGGAAGAGAAGCATGAAGAATGTATCTCTTCCCTTTTTGTTAGGATGCCCCACTATTCTTTTTTTGAAACGGTACAGAGGGTATTATTATACCAACACCTATTAATACAATACCTAAAATCATTAGCCCACTCATTCCTATTGGAATTATGGAAGGAAACTTCTCTGATATTGAAAACAGAGTTAGCTTTCCTA
>SHOH01000034.1:23562-25291 GCA_004294845.1 Anaerolineaceae bacterium | reverse complement strand
TATGGAATCTTAGATTTTATCCTAAAGCCCTATGCAATAACCTTAATACAGCCACTTCTAGACTATCCGATAGCCTTCGGATTGTTAGGACTATCAGGGGTATTTTCTAAGTCTAAGTATGGAATTATTAAGGGTTATCTTTTGGGTATTGTTGGTAGATATATATGCCACGTATTAACCGGAATTATATACTTCCATGAGTATGCAGGCGGTCAAAATGTTGTTCTATATTCTCTGACATATAATGCATCCTATATAGTTCCAGAAGCGATACTTACGATATTAATTCTGCTGATCCCGGCTGTAAGACAAGCGCTTGGAGTGGTCAAGAAGATGGCTTTGGAAAGCTAAAAATTTTCTTATATATTTAGAAATTCATAGGGACATACAAGACCTGCTCTTTTGCTGCATATTATTTATTACAGCAGCAAAAGAGGAGAAAGAGTTATGAATAAGCTTATATATTTCTTTTTAGTGATAATGCTTGGGTTATTTATAATATATGTATTTCGTAATGAGGAAGTGGATGTATCCAATGACAATATAAATTCACTGAATTTCAATTACGAGAATACATTGATTTTGGCAGAACTGGAAAATGAATTGGTGGCACAAAAGAAACATCATATACATATAGAATCTAATGAAGCACAGGATTATACTACTTTATTTCCTGATCTATATACAGTATATGACGTTCCTGATAGCATGGATAAGGGAAGGAGAATAGCATACCTTACATTTGATGACGGACCAAGTTCTAATACCTTTGAGATATTAGATATTTTGGATGAAATGAATGTAAGCGCTACCTTTTTTATAGTCGGAAGCGCCATCACCAAGGAAGGCGAGGGCGCTTTAAGAAGAATAGTAAACGAAGGTCATACAATCGGAATACATTCATATTCCCATCTCTGCAATGAAATATATTGCTCTGTAGAGAGATTTCTAAATGATTATAATATGGTTTATCAGCAGATTTATGATATTACAGGAAAAAGGGCTAATATCTATCGCTTTCCCTGGGGAAGTAATAATAGTTATAGCAAAGGCATAAAGGACGACTTAATAAATGAAATGGAACGTCGTGGGTTTGCCTGCTATGATTGGAATGTTGATTCAAATGATTCTGTGGGAAGACCAACAGAATACTCCATCAGACGTAATGTGGAAAAGGATTTGGAGACTCGTGATTATCCTATTGTGTTAATGCATGATTCAGGTAATAACAAGCTGACTGTTAAGACTCTTCCTGGAATTATAAAAATCATCCGAGATAAAGGCTATGAATTTGATACCCTAGATAATAGAGAACCATATCTTTTTGAGTGGTAAAAGGCTGTTTTATAATATCAAAAGGGCATATCAGTTCTCATAATATACATTTAGGAGAACACAGATATGCCCAAATAAATTATTAAATAGTCTTTTTAACCCTCGGCTATTCGGGTAACAGCCACATAGATGCCGGATATTCTATACCAGGTAGGAAAGTCTACGATTCCGGTTGCAGGCATGCTAAAGATACTTTGAAAGGTTCTTACGGCTTCTGCAGTCTGTTCATTATATTGGCCTGTTACGGCAACCTTTGGAATTTGACTATAAGCATTTCCGATAGCATTGAGCTGTTCTTGAATCATTCTAACATTATCCCCGCTTGCTCCGATATTCAGATTCTGACCCGGCCAGGATGCAGGCACACCTGAGACTTGTGGGGCAGTATTGATAA
>SHOH01000034.1:21863-23462 GCA_004294845.1 Anaerolineaceae bacterium | reverse complement strand
TTCTGACCCGGCCAGGATGCAGGCACACCTGAGACTTGTGGGGCAGTATTGATAAAAATGGAGCTTCCATAAAAATGTCTTAGTATAGAGATAGCATCATAGCCTTGGTCTCCTAAATCTTTTGAGCCCCATTGTGTCATCCAATTAGGACATTGCACTCTATTACCGTCACAATACTGGGTAAGGATAGGTTGCCTTATATTAGGCCTAGATAGATAATTTACAAACAAAGAATCCACAGTAATGCCTATATTATCGTATATATTTCGACCGGGCATCCATTTGTGGTCAAATGCAGTCGATGAGGTAACTGTAAAATTAAATCCCTGATTGCGATACCATTCCGTAAATACTCTGTTTAAAGTAAAAGATAATATAGCCAGTACATTAGCTTGAATTGTTGATTCGGGCCAGGTAGCATATATTTCACTTGATGCGACATTTTTAATATAATCTCTAAATCTAACATAGTGATTTGCTGCTGAGGCATCAGTCGGAGGTCCGTCATGAACAACGACAAATTCCGGAATTACAACCCGACTTAATACTATTTCGCCTGTTTCAGCAGCTGGGTTTATCTCGGGTTCCGCAATCTTCGGAGGATAGTCACCCCACAAGGTATGTGGTGGAATAACATATAATGAGCCCTGGGTGCTCGGTTCTTTTGTCTCTCTCATAGTTGCATCCTGAATAGAATTAACTTCAGCAAATATCTGTATGCTGGAGATATTAACCGGAGTATAATCCGGCCGTATAGCATTTATATTATATTCTGAATAGGGCTGTACATCGGATGGTTCAAGACTATAGTCAATTGACGGAGCAGGAAGCTCTATTTCGGGGGTAAGTCCCGATATGTCTGTTGTCATTTCTTCTATAACTACTGTTGGTTGAGCCGGTGAAGATATTCTGACAGTAGCGCCTTCAACCGGAGCCAAATTTGGTGTAACACAGTGTATCCGCAATCTTCCTAAGGATTGTGTTCCAAGCTCCGTAGGATAAACTCTTATACCTTTATCATTCTTAATCGAATTACTATTGGAATTTGTATTGTTCATGCTTAAACCTCTAAAATTCATTCAATATTAAAATATGATTATATACCAATTCTGGTTACACCAACATATATTCTAGATATTTTATACCATGTGGCTATATCCACTATACCGGTTGCAGGTAGGTCGAATATTTGCTGGAAGATACGAACGGAATTTTCGGTTTGGGGACCGTAGATACCATCTACCGCAATCGTAGGAATCATAGGATAACCTCTTGAAATAGCATTAAGCTGTTCTTGAATCATACGCACATTATTTCCTGTAGCTCCGATGCCCAGATTGTAGCCAGGCCAAGAGGAAGGTACACCCGATACCTGAACGGCTGTATTTATATATATACTGTTCCCGTAAAAACCACGAAGAATTTGAATTGCGGAATAGCCTTGATCTCCCAAGGTTTTAGAGCCCCATTGAGTCATCCATCCAGGGCATTGTACACGATTACCGTCACAATATTGCGTAAGAATAGGCTGCAATACATTTGGACGAGAAAGGTAGTTTACAAATACCGAATCAACAATCTGGCTTATATTATCAAAAA
>SHOH01000034.1:5090-21763 GCA_004294845.1 Anaerolineaceae bacterium | reverse complement strand
CCATTTGTGCCGGATATACTAAATGCTTATTCATTTTTTGGCCTCTATCCTTCTATTTTACTACCAACTTATGTCTTAGTTCCAAGAATGTGATAATATGCAAAAAAAATGACAACCACCCACAGGGTAGTTGCCACTCGATTCCAAAGAAAAAATAATTGAAGCAGCAAAAGACTAATATTAAGTAGCGCTGACAATCTTCACATGGCAGAAAGACGAATGCGCCTATGGAAATGTATTAGAGTTGCTATATCTGAGCATGTGTGATAGATAATCAAACAGATTTGTTTGAGTGAAACGAGTTATCTGTTTGATTATCTGTATATCATAAAATGCACAGATATATAGCAACTCTTATACATTGAAAGCGAAGCATGCACTTGTCTGTTTATGCAGATTGATAATAGTAATAAATATGTCTTTTGTCACTCGAACCTATATGTTTATCTCTTTGGAACGATTTCAAGCCAATAGCCATCAGGATCATTAATAAAATAAATACCCATTCCAGGATTCTCGTAACATATGCATCCCATTTCTTTGTGCTTTTTATATGCATTCTCATAATCATCTGTAACAAATGCAAGATGGAATTCATTATCTCCAAGATTATATGGTTTATCCCAGTCCCTAAGCCAGGTTAATTCTAATTGATGACCTGTAGTTCCGTCACTGAGAAACACGAGGATGAAACTTCCGGAATCAGAAACCTTACGTCGAACCTCCTTTAAGCCCAGTGCTTTCTCATAAAACTCCAGAGATTTATCAAGATCGAGTACATTAAAATTATTGTGTGCAAATCTAAAACTCATGTTACTCCTCCTTTAAGTAATAATTAATAAAAAAGCCCGTCAAATAAACGGGCTTTTAATACTTATCTTCTTATTAGGCTTCCGAATTTGTATAAGGAGCTTAACTGTACTTCAGTTATTATCTGTAATCTTTCCTCATACTTTTGCTTTAATTCTGCTAAATTAAACCTAGAATTTAAGTGCTGATCAAGCAGTTCTATAATCGAGGGCCCGCTCTGTGCAGTTGTAGTGGATGGATCTAAGGATCCGGCATTTGCCTGTAAAGTGTTTGTGCTTACACTTGATGTAGCTGTAGACTCCCCTGTGACTGTTGATTTACTAGCAGTATTTTTATCTGTTTTTAGAGATGTATCTGTCCCTGTAGTATTCTGAGTTTTTGGTGCTTCCGCAGATGCAGTAAATAAGGTTTCACTATCTGTTGTTACCGTTGTAGTATTAAAGAAATCAAACAGAGCATTTGATAATTCCGCCTCAGATAACAAACTGAGCTCAGCGTGAAGTGCAAAATATTCATTTAATCGAGATACATCCTCCGGTTTACTTACAATGACACTACAGGAAGAAAACTTACGGCTACCATCCTGATTGGTTGCATCAATTTCAGCAAAGACATAAGTCATGCCTATCTTTCTGGCTGTAACACGGCCTCCCGAACTAACGGAAGCGATAGAAGAATCAAAGCTTGAATATTTAACCAGCTCAGCTGTGTTAGTTGGTTTCATAACTGCCTCTAGTTGAAAGTTTTGATCCTGCTCTAATATAAGCATAGGTCGTGTCAACTTGACGCTGAAAGCAGGCGGACCAATCGTAACCTCACAGATTAGTGGTGTTGTATTAAGGCCTCGTCTTACTGTCGCTGTAATAGTGGTTGAGCCTACTTTATTTGCGGTAAATGTACCTTCCTCGTTAATAGAAGCAATCTCAGGGTCAGCAGACTTAAAGCTAACCTTAGCATCTTTTTCAAGATTGTAAACTCTAAGGGTAAATGATTTACCGTTTACTAAGGTAATAGTTCTAAGATTAAGTCGATATTCGTTATTTTTCTCCTTTTCAATTTCTGATGCCCGCGCTATACTAACAGGTGTCGGCATAATTTGTGGCAAAAAAGTAACGAAAAGAAGTAAGCCAAGAAATATTAAGCATTTTAATAATAATTTCTTTATCATGGCACTTCCTCCAAGTTATGGAAATACTATGTCACATCCTATTTATCTATATTCATACTATAGCAACTGATTTTGTCAGAAAGGTGTCAAATAAGCTACATATTTTTAATAATTTGTTACATAAAATATAAAATGGAATTAAGTGTAAAGATAATAAAGTTTTACTACTTGTTTTCACATACACAGTTAATATATAATATACGTGAATAAGCGGATTAGTCCATGAAAATCAACATAATTTATGTGACATGATTTTTATGTTACAATTCTTATGTTGGTTTCCATGGTTAAAGTGCATCGGTTCAGCAAGCTGAACCTTTAAGCGAACTCGAAAGTCTACGACTTTCGAGTTTAATCCGCTTAATTTATAATATAGACTAAGCAAACAGAAACGATTAAAGTTATACTTACAATTCGGATACTAAGGAAAAATATAAGCAACTATAAAGGAGGAAATCATTATGCAACATATCCTAATCGCAGATGATAATCGTGATATAACTGATATTCTATCGACCTATTCCAAAATGGAAGGATTTGAACCTTTAGTAGCGGCTGACGGTGAGGAAGCAATCCGATTATTTACTGAATATAATCCTGAAGTAGTATTATTGGATGTAATGATGCCGAAGGAGGACGGATATGAGGTATGCAGAAAGATAAGAAGTAAATCAAATGTACCGGTTATCCTTATTACAGCCAGAGGTGAGGATTTTGACAAGATAATGGGACTTGACATAGGAGCCGATGATTACATAGTAAAGCCCTTTAGCCCGAGGGAAGTTATGGCAAGGGTAAGAGCTGTTCTTCGAAGAATGGCTAAGACGACTAAGGAAAATTCTTCGGACAATGTGATAACAATCAGTAATCTAGAGATTAATTTAGAGGAGTATACCTTACATATCGGTGAGAAGAAAATTGCGCTTACCAAAAAAGAAATAGAAACCATGTGGACACTGGCTTCAAACCCGAACAAGGTGTTTACAAGAGATAACCTATTGGACAGCCTTTGGGGATTTGATTACTTTGGAGATAGCAGAACAGTCGATTCCCATATAAAGCGGCTTCGGGCAAAGATAGATACCGTGGATCATCCTGACTGGACTATAAAGACTATCTGGGGTGTAGGATACAAATTTGAAGTGCTTGAAAGTTAAGAAGGGCAACCGATGAGGTGGAGGAGCTAATAAACTATGGCAAAAGAAAACAAGGTTCGAGTTTATAACCGACTGTTTTTCAAGCTGTATTTGAATTATGCAGTGATGCTACTTATGACTGCTGTCTTAATTTGTTTGATTTTTATTCAGTTGTACAAAAATACAACCATGAAGAATGAACGCGAAAAATTAGAGGATCAGGCAAAAAACAGCTCGGAAAATATGACAACAACCTTTATTAATACACAGAATTATAGTGGATTTTTAGATTATATAATTACCCAGCAGAATATTATGGGTTCGGATATTTGGACCATATCAAATCCTTATGCAAGTATGCCTATGGATGAACGCATGGAAACAAACTCTTACGAGGAGATCTCCGTAGGATACAAAGAGTATGTGGATCTAGTGGAGAGTGCTTTTCAAAATAGAAAGGAATATTCCATAGCTGATGATGAGATATATCAGACGCAGACAATAACCGTGGCAGTTCCCATATACGGTGTTAACCGTGAGGTAGCCGGTGCATTGTTATTAAAGGCTCCTGTGAAAGGGCTAAAGGATATTATTGATGATAGTCTATCTTTGATTGTAGTAAGCAGTGTTGTTGCATTGGCAATTTCATTTATCATAATTATTATATTTGCGACTGAGCTTTCACTGCCAATATCTAGGATGCGGTCGACAGCTCTTTCTCTAGCCGCTGGAAACTATCATTCAAAAACAGGTATTAAGCGTAATGATGAGATTGGTGATCTGGCCAAAACTGTTGATATTCTATCTGAAAAGCTATTGGAAAATGAAATTCAAAGAAAAAACTTAGACCAAATGAGACTGGATTTCTTCGCAAATGTTTCCCATGAACTTCGGACTCCGATTACAGTACTCAGAGCATATACAGAGACCTTGGTTGATGGAGTAGTAAAGGATGAAGTAAAAGTTAATCAATATTATGAGCGTATGCTTGTGGAATGCAAAAGTATGGAGCGCTTAGTAGGAGATTTGATGATCTTATCAAAGATGCAGAATCCTGATTTTGCTATAAATACTGAACCTGTTAATCTGGTGCAGGTTTTTGATGATATAATTCGAAGTGCGGGAACTATAGCAGAAAAGAAAAACATTAATATCGTGATTGTCAAGGAAGAGCCTGTTATTATGATGCTTGGTGATTATGATAGATTAAGACAGATGTTCATGATTATATTAGATAATGCCATAAAATTCTCCCAAGAAAATAAAACTGTTCACATAAATTTAGCAAAGACGGACAAGATAAGAGTATCCATAAAAGATGAAGGCATCGGAATGGACACCAATGATCTGGAAAACATTTTTGAAAAGTTTTACAAATCAAACCTTAGTCAGAATGCTTCCGGAACAGGTTTAGGGCTATCTATAGCCAAACAGATTGCCATTAAGCACGAAGGATTTATTGAAGTGGATTCTTCTTTAGGAGTAGGTAGTACATTTGTTTTTACATTTCCTCCTTTTGATATTGATGAAGCATCCCTATAAATACCAATAAAAAAATAGATAAAAACCTTGAAATACAATGAGTTATCCATTATAATATAATCAAAGAAGTTCCTGAGATGTTCGACATTCCTGTTATTTTGAACCTACATGATATAATAAGGGATTCCTACATTTGTGAGTAGATGTCAAGCCGCCGTCAGCAGCGGAAGGCAGAAGCTTACATGCGGTTACCCACCTAGCTTGGCTAGGAGTCAAAATGCAGGAAACGGCATTTCGGGTATTTACCAAAGATAAAAGCGGCTACGGCCGCTTTTTTTATGTTTTTAAATATTAGTAGTTTATATGCTATTTTTTTATAAAAATTAGGCAAACTATCCTTTATAAGATTCTATACTGTCCAGTAGATATCTATAAAAAGGAGGAGCATCAATTGCTGATCTTATTGAATGGAATAAATTTTTATATAAATTCACCTTTCCTTATATTTGTTTTACTGATACTTATTGCATTAATCTGTTTTGTTCTGGTAATGCTCTATTATCGATTCAGTCATTTTGGTAAGAAGGTGCACTTCCCAATCTGCACTTTGGGCGAAGGTGACAAACCGGGGCTAAGCAATTGGGTGAATCAGATGATTGATCTGGCAGATAGCCATAGTAAGATTAAACTGGTTGGGTATAGCTTTGTCCTTGATGATTATAATCAAATTGCCTATAAGAAACTAAACAAAATCAGAGATAGTATCTCTACCTTGTCCTCAGATATCGTTTCTTTGATTCCGGCAGCACGGTGGCTATTTGACAATTTCCAGATGATGTACAGAGAGATTAATAAGGTGCGTACCTCAGGATCGAGCTATGCTATTTTGCCTATCCTGAAGGTTAAGAAATACCGTAGCTTTCCCCGCATATATGTAGTAGCAAAGAAGATGGTTGCTCTTTCCGGTGGGCATTTGTGTGAAGAAAATATCTCTGTTATGCTAAAGGCTTATCAGCAGAAGATTCCGCTAACAGACAAGGAAATCTGGATTTTACCTGAAATGCTGGGTTTTTGTCTTCTAGAAGAAATCATTGTAGTAGCGGATGAAATTCTTTATATGATTGATGTGAAGTCTAAGGCAGATAGATTTCTCAGAAGAAAGCTGAAAGATAGGCGGGATGCAACCGATATATCAGCTTTACTTTGCGATATAAAAGATAACCTTAGGCTGAATTATTCATTCCATGCCCATGTAATATACCTGATGGATAATATGTCATTTGATGATGCCTCGATTCAAAAATATATTGAATATTATTTTGCTTCTTTGGGAAAACAATTGAAGGCCTCAGAAATATTTCTGGAGGAAGGAAAGATTGAAGCATTACTTGAAGCAAATATCCGAACTTTAATAGTGAGCCTGAGAGATATCAATGAAATGGATGAGGAAAAATTCTTTGAGGAATATTCATGTCTGGAGCAGATATTGTCACAGGATCCGGATGCAGTTTATTCTAAGATGGATTTGGAGGCTAGGGGAATTTACCGTGGAGTCATCGTTAAATTATCGCATCGTTATAGTTTAATGGAGGAAAGGATAGGGAAGGATTGTCTTGAGCTGGCGATACAGGGACGGGAGGAGCTACATTGCTCTCATCATGTGGGAGCCTATCTTTTGGGAAAAGGCTATCCGATTCTGAAGGCTAAGATATTAGGAAAACCTATCCCACAAAAAATTAAAAAAAGTAAAAATGTAAAGGGAATTCTATATTTTCTTTTTATTTCTCTTATTCTGTTGGGATTAAGTACCTGCCTGCTATATGCATTTGTGAGCCTTGGAAGTGTACTGAATATTGGTATGCAAGTAATTACCCTTCTGATGGCAATGCCGCTTTTAATCGGTATTGCCATAGAGATTACAAATTTTATATTTACAAGAGGAATCATGGTTAAGCAGATCCCCTCTCTTGATTATCAGAATGAAATACCGGATGAGGCAAGAACCTTTGTGGCTATGCCGGTTATCATATCCTCAAAGGAACAGGGTCTGGAGTATTTGGATCGCCTTCAAAAGCATTATCTGGCTAACCGACAGCCTAATCTTTACTTTGCCTTGCTACTTGATTTTGGGGATTCACCAAATCAATTCATGCCTAAGGACGAGGCTATTCAGAATGCTCTTGTGGCACGTATGAAGGAACTAAATGAGATCTATCCGTCACAGCTCCAGCGATTTTCACTGTTCTTTAGATCCAGAAAGTGGAATAAGTCGGAGAACTGTTTTATGGGCTGGGAGAGGAAGAGAGGAAAGCTGGAGGAGTTTAATAACCTTTTAAACGGTGCAAGGAAGGAGGATACTACCTTTTCTTCTATTTATTGCGACGAAGAGCTTCTTAACACCTTTCGATATGTTATTACACTGGATGCAGATACGAATTTAATCCGTGACAGTGCTGCGAAACTGGTCGGACTTATTGATCATCCTTTAAATAAACCTGTTCTCGATTCTGATAATCAAAAGGTAAAGGAGGGTTATATCATCATTCAGCCCTCTGTCAGAAATCACATTGTCGATAAGAACGGCAGTAGATTTACTAGGATTTTTGGAGGAGAATCAGGGCTTGCCCATTACGGAGCAATGATATCGGATATATACCAGGATATCTTTAACGAAGGGATTTATATTGGTAAGGGTATCTATGATATTAATACATTTCAAAAGGTGCTCCATGATAAAGTACCTGAAAACCGGATTCTGAGCCATGATCTTTTTGAGAGCTGCTATGCACGAACTGCTTTTTCCAGCACAGCAAAGATTATGGACAGTTTTCCAAACAGCGTTTTGTCTTTTGCTAAACGAGAGCACCGTTGGATGCGAGGTGACTGGCAGCTACTACCTTGGTTATTCATGAGGAAGACTCAGGACGGTAGGAGTCTTTGTGCATTATCAAGATGGAAAATCTTTGATAATCTGAGGCGAAGCCTAGTTCCACTGAGCAAGATGATGCTGGTATTGCTGAATTTTCTATGGATGCCTAAAGTATATTATCTTTGGATACCCTTTGTTTTCTTTAATGATATATTTAATCTTGTTATTTTATTATTTGCGGTGATAACCCAGAAGATGATCCGACCGAAGCTTGTCCTTGTCTATAAAGGTTTCCTTAAAGAACTCGCAACAATGGTGGAAAGAGCATTTCTGGAGTTTGTTATCGCTCCTTACCGTGCTTACGTCGCATCGGATGCAATTGTCAGAACTCTTTATCGATTATTTATCAGTAAAGCAAATCTACTACGTTGGAACACTGCAGAAGCAGTGGATGCATCCATTATCAATACTAGAAAAGGATATTTTCTTTCTATGTGGAGCTCTCTTCTTCCTGCGCTAGCTCTTGCGGTAATTATATTAATGGGAGATTTGACAACGGTAGGAATTATTATAGCAACAATTGTAATAGCCTGCTGGAGCTTTGCCTTTGATATAGCTTACCGGATTAGCCAGTCGAAAAGGAAGCCAAATATTAGAGACAAAGCACAGGATAGTGAGCTGCTTCTGGATACAGCACGGAGAACCTGGTTATTTTTTAAGGAGCTATCGAATAAGGGGAACAACTGGCTCTGTCCTGATAGTTACCAAGTTTCAGTGGCTAAAAAAATCAGCGATAAAACATCGCCAACCAATATCGGTCTTCAATTTCTATCAATCCTATCAGCCAGGGATTTTGGCTTTGAAACTCTGAGCTTAAGCGTTAGGACTGTGGAAAATCTGATGGAAACGATCCAAAATTTGCCAAAATGGAAGGGTCATCTTTATAACTGGTATAATATTAAAACTCTGGAGGTGCTTACACCCAATTATATATCAACCGTAGATAGTGGTAATTTCCTGGGACATCTGGTCGCCTTGAAAAATGGGCTTTTGGAGCAAATAGACAGACCTGTTTTTTCAGCCAATTTCCTTGATGAGCTTAGGATTCTGGTTAATAACAGCAACAAGGAGATTCAGCTACGAACAGGAGCTCCTAGCAGAAATACTCTTAAAATAGAATACAATTATCTTGGAGAACTGATGAAGGACATTGCTGATATCTGGGAGGATCTAGACGAGAGAGAACTGCCAGCTGAAGATTATCGCTATACCAGGCAATTGATGAGCATCATTGATAGCTTTGTAGATGAAGTAGCAGCTCTAAAGCTAAAAGAAGAAAGCTTTTCATCTTGCCAGGCACTTAGTTGTATTGAAGCTCAGGACAATAGATATGCAAATAGTATGATTAACCGAATCAGAGAACTTTGTAAAAAAATAGACAGCATTATAGCAAATGCAGATTTTAGCTTTTTGTTTAATGATAAAAGAAAACTGTTCCATATAGGGTATCATGTGTCCTCGCAAATGCTGGATGAGGGATGCTATGATCTGATGGCTTCGGAATCTGCCCTCACAAGCCTTCTAGTGATAGCGAAAGGCGAAGTACCCGTAAAGCACTGGTATAGGCTGGGAAGACCGCTAACAATAGTAGAGGGTATTCCCTGCTTCGTGTCCTGGAGCGGTACGATGTTTGAGTATCTGATGACGAATCTTGTATTCAAAGAATATGAAGATTCCGTATATGCACAGACCTCCAGAGCAGCCCTACTCCAGCAGATAAAATATGCAAATGAAACAGAAATACCCTGGGGTATATCAGAATCCCAGTATTACCGTTTTGATCTTAACTCAAATTATCAGTACAAGGCTTTTGGTGTTCCAAAGATAAGACTTCAGCCGGTTCGAAAGAATTCCCTAGTGGTTGCTCCATATGCAACAATGCTGGCTCTGGACATTGCCAGAGAGGATTGTATTAGAAATCTAAAGAGGCTTAAGGATTTAGGAGCCTATGGTGATTACGGTTTCTATGAATCTATTGATTTTAACATACCGAATGCTGTGGAAATGACACCCTATTGTATCGTAAAATCCTATATGGCACATCATCAGGGGATGAATCTTGCTGCAATAAATAATTATCTGAACAAAGGCATCCTCAGAGAACGATTTCATGCGGAGCCTATGATAAAAGCTACAGAGATCTTGCTGGAGGAAAAACATCAGTCCCATTTGATTTCAATTGCCAAGCGTGGATACACAATAAAAATCGGAAAACCACTAATAAAAGAAGATATATACAATAAACGATATATAAATAGTGTAGGTGTGAATCCACCGATTGTAAATTATTTATCAAACGGAAAGTATTCTTTGATGATAACCTCAGATGGGGATGGCTTCAGTAAATATGAGGATCGGATGCTTTACCGCTGGCGATCAGATATTTACGCTGATACAGGTAATTTTATCTATGTGAAAGATGTGGAGCAGGGTAAGCTTTGGACTACTACCTATCATCCGACAAGAACAGAGCCTGAGTATTATCAGGTAGTATTCAGTGCAGACAATGCTGTATTTAAACGCAGAGACGGTGATATCACATCACGCATGATTGTTAGCCTCGATGCTGAATTTAATTATGAAATACGTAAGGTTATATTTACAAATCACGGGAATAGAAAAAAGCAACTTGAAGTGACCTCTTATATTGAAGTGGTTGATGATACCCATCTGGCAGAGCTAAGTCATCCTGCTTTTAATAAGCTCTTTTTGGAAAGTGAATATCTAGAAGAACAGGAAATATTCCTGACTAAGAGGCGACGTAAGATGGATGATGATAATCCGTATCTTATGCATATGGTAAGATCGGGAATGAGGCTATGCAAAAAGATTGAATACGAGAATGACAGAAAACGCTTTATCGGAAGAAATAACACATTAGAGAATCCTGATTCTGTAGTAAACAGTATCAACTTTTTCAATAATTCTGGCTTTTGTAATGATTCAATTATGAGCCTGCGAGCACAATTTTTCATAGAAGCAGGGGAAACAGTATGCATTTCATTTATCACAGGCGTATGCAAGGACAAGGAGGAAGCAATAAAATTAGCCGAGAATCTTAAAGTAAGCTATCATGTTGATGATATCTTCGAAAAATTCAGGCTTCAAAAGAACCTTGAGCTAAAGTATCTGGAGCTTACCGGATCCCAGTTGAATGCTTTTCAGAACCTTATCAGCCCTATTTTCTATCCAACGGGTAATTTCCGAGGTCCTGACGAATATATAATACGAAACACTATGAATCAGAGCTTTTTATGGAAATTCGGTATACCCGGTGATAATCCTATTCTGCTTTTAATGGCTCGGTCCATTGAAGATGAAAGAATCATAAAGGATGTATTAAAGGCTTATGAATATCTGCGAATGAACCTTGTTATGGTGGATCTGATTATACTGATTGATTCCAAACCCGGTTATCTGCAGGAGGTAGCTGAATTAATCTATGACATGACAAGTTCGCTTCGGATTTATGATTACGGAAGCGAGAAGCCAAGCTTCTTTATGCTGCACACCTATGAGATGACACCGGTTGAGATTGATTTGCTTTATACTGTAGCTCGAGTCGTATTTTCAGAGAAGACTGGTATTTATTTTACCGATATAGAAGAAATGCAGTATGAGCTTCTTGATGAATATTAGGCTTGAAGGAGGAACCAAATTTGAACACAGCAAATGAACAAACCATGCAGGATAAAGCTATAGATAGTTATGAATATTTCAACGGCTTCGGAGGATTTATATGTGGAGGCAGAGAATATGAAATTCTTTTGGAGGGTAATAATAGGCCACCTGCACCTTGGATTAATGTCATCTCTAACAAGAGTTTTGGTTTTCAGATTTCAGAGTCAGGCGCTGGCTTTACTTGGAGTATCAATAGTAGAGAGAATAAGCTTACTCCCTGGTCCAACGATCCTGTAAGTGATAGAGCAACGGAGGCAATCTATATTCTTGATGAAATAACTGGTAAGATAATGACTCCTATGTCACTGGGAAGATCTGACCGGGGTATTTACCGTGTAAGGCATGGCTTTGGATATAGCAGGTTCCTTCATGAAGAAGAGCTTCTTGATCAGGAATTGACTGTTTTTACCCCATTGGACGAGTCATTGAAGCTATGGAATCTTAAGATAGCAAACAAATCGGATAAAGTTAAATATTTGAGCTTAACCTATTATGTTGAATGGGTTCTGGGTACACAGAGAGAGCATACCAATCCCTATATTCTGACGTCCTATAACAAAGAGCATGAGTGTTTATTAGCTAAGAACATCTATACTATGAATTTCCAGAACATGTACTCCTACCTTTTCTCTAATGAGATGACCACCAGCTATACTGGGGACAGACAGGAGTTTTTAGGATCAAAGGGCAGTATATGGGAACCCCGCGGAGCAGGAATGAAGCTATCCTGTAATACAGGTGTGTGCTATGATCCATGTGGAGCAATTCAGGTATCCCTAGTATTACAGCCAAATGAAAGCAAGGCGGTCTTGTTCGGACTCGGGCAGGACAGTGATCTGAAGGAGATATACAATATCAGAGATAAGTACAAGGATGTCACCTCTTTAGATAAGGAGCTTGACAGAGTGAATGATTACTGGAACAGGTTATTAGGAACAGTACAGGTGAAGACAAAGGACAGAGCGATTGATATCCTTCTTAACGGCTGGCTTATCTATCAGACAATATCCTGCCGTATCAATGCGAGAGCAGGCTTTTATCAGTGTGGAGGTGCTTACGGATATAGGGATCAGCTTCAGGATACTCTTTCACTTCTTTTAGCGAACCCAAGTATTATGCGTAAACAAATACTAATTGCCTGCAGTAGGCAGTTTGAAGAGGGAGACGTCCAGCATTGGTGGCATCCTCCGGTAGGCCTCGGAGTAAGAACGAGAATAACCGATGATTTACTGTGGTTGCCTTACTGCACCGCGGCTTATATTAAAAGCACCGGAGATGTAGCAATATTGCAGGAACAGGTTCCATACATTAAAGGTCCAGTGCTTATGGAGGATCAGCATGAGATTATGTTTATACCGGAAATATCCGAGAAATCCGAAAGTGTCTATGAGCATTGCAAAAAGGCCATCGGCCGTACCAGCTTTGGGGAGCATGGACTTCCTCTTATAGGGGGAGGAGACTGGAATGACGGTATGAATGAGGTGGGGATACAAGGGAAGGGTGAGAGCGTATGGCTGGCTTGGTTCGTGTATACCGTGCTGGGTGATTTTATTCCTTTATGCTATCAGGAAGGTGATGAGGGCTACGGCCGTGAATGGGAACAAAAACGAGAAGACCTTCTACAAAGCATAGAAAAACATTGCTGGGATGGGGAGTGGTATCTTAGAGCCTTTTATGATGACGGAACGAAGATCGGATCAAAGGAAAGTGATGAGTGTAAGATAGATTCTATCAGTCAATCTTGGAGTGTAATATCAAAGGGAGCACAAGAGGAAAGAGCGAATACAGCAATGCAGTCGGCATGGCGTTATCTGGTAAGAGAGGAAGAAGGCCTTTCATTGCTTTTGGCACCTCCCTTTAATAAAACAAGCAAAAATCCGGGATATATCAAAAAGTATATCCCGGGCATTCGGGAAAACGGAGGCCAGTATACCCATGGGGCAATATGGTTGGCGATAGCATCATCGATGATACAGGATTATGACATGGCTTTTCGCCTATTCACCATACTTAATCCGATTTATCTAACACAGAACAGGAAGGATGTGCTTAGGTATGAAAAGGAGCCATATGTAATGACAGCGGATATATCCCTAAGTCCTCCCTATACAGGAAGAGGTGGTTGGAGCTGGTACACCGGCTCCGCAGGCTGGATGTATCAGGGATTATTAAGCTGGTTTTTAGGTATTCGAAAGGAGAAAAATGAGTTGGTCATTGATCCTACAACACCTGCAGGTTTTGGAGATTTTTCTGTTGAATATAGGTATGGAAGGTCTCACTATGAGGTTAGAATTGAGAGTAGAAGCAAGGGAGCTCTTACGACAAAAACAATCACTATGGATGACAGATTAATTCAGGGAAACAGAGTATTGTTGGTAGATGACGGCAAAAAGCATCTTATTATTGTATAGCTACTAATCTATAGTTAATGCTTGTATTTTAATGTAGAAAATTCTATAATATATTTAATATATTACTATACACCTACCAAATCGATAAAGGTTCGTATGGCGAACCATATATGAAACGGAGAAATTTATGAAGCATGGATTTATAAGAGTAGCGGCTATCGCACCGCATATAAGGCTAGCAGATTGCAGCTACAATGCGGATATAATAATAAATATCATAGATAGTGCAGAGCAAAAGGAAGTAGGGCTCTTGGTATTTCCTGAGCTTTGTGTAACAGGGTATACCTGTGGAGATTTATTCTTACAGGATATATTGCTTCTTCGGGCCATGGAACAGGTGAAAAGGATAGCGGCAGCTACCGTAGGCAAGGAGCTTGTTACAGTAATAGGCTTTCCTTATGAAAGACAAGGAAGACTTTACAATACGGCAGCCGTATTACACGGTGGAAGAATATTAGGGCTTGTACCAAAGCAGAACATACCAAATTATTGTGAGTTTTATGAATTAAGGTATTTTGCCAAAGGGCCTCAGGAAGTCATTAAAGTAGACTTTATGGGAGAAGATGTATTCTTTGGTTCAAGGATGCTATTCGAATGTAGTGATATGCCTGATTTTGTATTAGGTGTGGAAATATGTGAGGATTTATGGGTTCCGATATCACCGGGAAATTCTCATTGTTTAGCCGGAGCAACTGTTATAGCCAATCTATCAGCCAGCAATGAGATTATCGGAAAAGCCGAGTATCGTAGGGAGCTGGTAAAGAGTCAGTCGAAAAGATTGATTTGCGGGTATGTATACGCAGATGCCGGTGAAGGTGAATCCACCACGGATTTGGTATTTTCAGGGCATAGCTTAATAGCTGAGAATGGTGCTATACTCTTGGAATCAGAACCCTTTCATAACGATATGATTATTAATGATATTGATTTAGGAATAATAATGAGCGATAGAAGACGGATGAATAATGATCTCGGACAAGATGCCACGGATTATATTCGTGTTAAGTATACCTTATCAGAGGATGATTGTAAGCTAAAAACATATGAATTAATCAGAAGGATAGACCCATCGCCCTTTGTTCCTGCTGATAGTAATGAGTTAAAAGAACGCTGTAATGATATATTTACAATTCAAGCCATGGGATTAAAGGCAAGGCTAAACCATGTAGAGGCGAAATGTGCGCTTATAGGTGTATCCGGCGGATTGGATTCTACTCTGGCTTTATTGGTTACTCATAGGGCATTTGAACTTTTGGGAATTGATAAGAAGGGGATAATGGCTGTTACTATGCCATGCTTTGGAACATCGGAGCGTACCTATAATAATGCATTATCTCTTGCAAAAGGCCTTGGGGCGACAGTTATTGAGATACCTATTAAGGATGCTGTCATGCAGCATTTTAAGGATATTGGACATGGTATAGATACGCATGACATTACCTATGAGAACGCACAGGCAAGAGAAAGAACCCAAGTACTTATGGATCTGGCAAATCAACATAATGGACTGATGATTGGTCCCGGGGATATGTCTGAGCTTGTTCTGGGATGGACAACCTATAATGGTGATCATATGTCTATGTATGGGGTTAATTCGTCTGTACCTAAGACCCTGATACGCTCCATAGTGAAATGGTATGCGGATTCTACCGATAATAAAGAGCTTGCAGAGGTATTAAAGGATGTTTTGGATACCCCCGTGAGTCCGGAGCTACTTCCTCCTACAAAAGGAAATGAATATCAGCGAACAGAGGATTATATAGGACCCTATGAGCTACATGATTTCTTCATCTTCTATGTTCTTAGGTATGGGTTCTCACCTGAGAAGGTTTACCGGTTAGCAAAGACTGCATTTGAACAAAAATTTAAAGATGAAGAGATATTAAAATGGTTACAGCTGTTCTATCGTAGATTCTTCTCCCAGCAATACAAAAGGTCCTGTCTTCCTGATGGACCAAAGGTAGGGTCCGTATCCATATCTCCTAGAGGAGATCTAAGGATGCCCAGTGATGCTAAGGCTAAACTGTGGTTGGATGAATTAAAAGGTATTTCATTATAAAAAAATATAATAATCATTATATATATGACATTATGCGATATAATAGGAAGTTACAAATGAATCAAGATTACAAGGCAGAAAGGGAGAATAATATGGCACTAAAGATTGTTACCGATTCAGCATCTGATATACCCAAGTGGGTTACCCGGGAATATGGATTACATGTTATACCTACACCTGTAGTAATTGAAGAAAAGGATTATTTTGACGGGAAGACAATATTTCCCGAGGAGTTTTATGATATTTTACGAAGCGGAAAGGATATTAAGACTTATCATATTAATTCACAGATGTTTTATGATAATTTCTTACCTTACGCTCAGAATAATGATCAAGTAATATACATTTGCTTTTCAACAGGTATCGCAGGTACCTTCAATGCAGCTAATATTGCTAAGACAGAGCTTTTAGAAGAGTTTCCAGATTTTGATTTGACCATCATTGATTCTAAATGCGCCTCGTTGGGCTTTGGACTGGCTACATATTATGCTTTAAAGATGCAAAAGAAGGGTGCAAGCAAAGAAGAAATCATAGATGCAATAAATTGGCATTGTGACCATATGGAGCATATATTTACAGTTAAGACCTTGGAGTATCTCCTAAAAGGAGGACGGTTAAGTAAAACCTCAGCAATCGCAGGTAGCTTACTTGATATTAAGCCAATCCTTCAGGTTACCGAACTAGGTGCTCTGGAAGCCTTAGAAAAGGTCAGAGGAAGAAATAAATCCTTAAAACGCCTGATTGAAATTGTCGGTGAAAGAGGCAAGGATTTAACTAATCAAACCATTGGAATTGCACACGGTGATGATGCTGAGACAATGGAAGCAGTCAAGGAGATGCTTAGAGATACATACGGATGTAAGAATTTTATGGATAACTATGTAGGATGTGCTATTGGAGCCCATACTGGCCCTGGTATTATCGGTATAATATTCCTAGATGAGGAGTCACCCTACGCTAGATATATGCACGATATGCGGATTAGTCCATGAAAATA
>SHOH01000034.1:0-4990 GCA_004294845.1 Anaerolineaceae bacterium | reverse complement strand
CGGATTAGTCCATGAAAATAGAACAACGTTCTATAAGTAACCAGCCGATATAGCTTAGCCTGTTACTTGCAGAACGTTGTTCTAAGAAGGTGCTATGTAAGTATGGTTAGGGTGTGACTTTGGCTTTGTCGAGCGCTACTTTAATCGCTTCAATTAAAAGGGTCTGAGTATACCTGCTATCATCTGTTAGCTCTAGCTGGTCTATCGGAACATCATTACTTAATTGTGCTGAAATTTCATCTAAGGCAGGCGCAACAAGGGGATACATTGTGGTTATTGTCTCGTCAATGTTAACGAT
Organism: Anaerolineaceae bacterium; assembly: GCA_004294845.1. Classification (GTDB taxonomy): domain Bacteria; phylum Bacillota; class Clostridia; order Lachnospirales; family Lachnospiraceae; genus Mobilitalea. The sequence goes on along the minus strand of SHOH01000034.1, from coordinate 4,692 downwards.
GCGCACCGAATTGATATGGTTTTCATCCAATACCACCTCAAGATTAATTACAGTATCACTTAGTGGAATGGAGGAGGTCCATACTCCGGCTTTATATAGCTGAGTTTCAGAAGCGACATCTTCATTATCCTTTCCGCTGAACATAAATATCAACAGAAGAATTAGAAGGATACCTAAAGCAGCAAAAATTACCGTATATATAATTTCTTTTAATTGGATAACGACTATTTTCGTCTTTGCCATTTCTATCCTCCGGAGCATAATAGCTTTATCGTCTTAATCTTATTATATATTATTAATAAGCATATTAAATTATGCAGACAATTTGATTTTGAATATGGAATGTTTGTGGTATGGTATCGCAGCTACCATGACTTTTGACATTAAGTACATAATATATAACAAATTACATTACAAGGATGGGAGGTATAATATGTCCTTGCAACTTTATCTTGGGAGTGCCGGTTCCGGCAAATCCTATCAGATGTATCGTAATATTATAGAGGAATCGCAGAAAAATCCCGGAAGCAATTATTTGATAATAGTACCGGAGCAGTTCACCCTGCAGACCCAGAAGGATATCGTATCCATGCATCCAAATCACGGAGTAATGAATGTGGATATCCTGTCTTTTATGCGCTTTGCTTATAGGATATTTGATGAAGTGGGGGGGAATGATTTTCCTATACTTGAGGATACAGGCAAAAGCATGGTGATTCGCAGGGTAGTAGCTAAAAAGAGAAAGGAGCTAATTCTTTTTGGAGCAAGTGTACAAAAAACCGGCTTTATTAATGAATTAAAATCTCTTCTGTCTGAATTCTATCAATATAATATTAAACCCGATGACTTTGAACAGATGATGGAGCTATCGGCAAAGAAACCGGTTCTAAAAGCCAAACTTCATGATATTCGCACCATATACGATGGCTTTGCAGATTTTATGCAGGAGCGATATATAACCGCAGAGGAGATACTTGTAGTATTAAGTAAAGTAATTGATAAGTCTGACTGGCTTAAAAATAGCGTTATATGCTTGGATGGTTTCACCGGCTTTACTCCCTGCCAGAATGAGATACTTGCAAAAATGATGTCACTGGCTAAGAAGGTTATGGTAACAGTTACTATAGATCCCAGAGAGCCTTTGCATGCTAAGGATTCAGAGTATCAGTTATTTGGATTAAGCCATAAAACCATAGATAAGCTAAGTGAAATAGCTGAGATTACTAATACTAAGATAGAAGAGCCTATATATGTACAGGATAAGAAGGAATGTAGGGTGCCTTATAGATTTCGTAATTCACCTGCGCTTGCTTTTTTAGAAAAAAACCTATTCCGTTATCCTTATGAAATATACAAGGCAGAGCAGGATGAAATCAGTATTCATGGAGCTAAAAATCCGGAAGCAGAAATAGCTTTTGTAGTCAGAGAGATAAAGAGGCTTATCAGAGAAGAAGGCTATCGTTATCAGGATATAGCGGTTGTTACAGGGGATATAGAAAGGTATGGACGCATAGCAAAATATTATTTTAGCCAAGCCAACATTCCTTGCTTTATAGATTATAAGAAAGAGATACTAGGTAATCCATTTGCGGTATTTCTTCGCTCAGCAACTCAGATTGCATCAGAGGATTACAGCTACGAAGCTGTATTTGCTTACTTAAGGACAGGGATGAGTGACATATCTCAGGAGGATGTGGACATCTTAGAGGACTACGTCCTGGCTATGGGTATAAGAGGTTCTAAGCGTTATCAAGAGCCCTTTACCAGAACATTTGGAAGGAAGAAGCCTATTGATTTAGAGAGGCTTAACTTAATACGGGATAAGCTTGTTAATGAAGTCCATCCCTTGTATGAGATACTTAAGGATAAGGATAATACAGTAGAAGACTATACCAAGGCACTGTATGAATTGGGCATACGGTTAAATGTATGGGAGAAGCTTGAGAATCTTAATCAATGCTTTAAAGAACAAAGCCTTCCCCTTATGTCTAAGGAATACGAACAGGTCTATCGGATAGTTATGGAGCTTTATGACCAGATAGTGCTGCTCCTTGGAGATGAGCATATCGGTCTAAAGGAATTCACAGAGATTCTTGAAACCGGTTTGGTGGAAGCCAAGGTAGGATTAATTCCTCCGGGAATGGACGAGATTGTAATAGGTGATACTCAACGTACCAGACTTAAGGATATCCGAGCCCTATTCTTTATCGGGGTTAATGAAGGTATTGTACCTAAGGTAATCGGAAGCGGCGGCATCCTATCAGATATAGAGAGAGAACTTCTAACCAATAATGGAATTGAGCTGGCTCCAACCAAGAGGCAGCAGGCATTTACAGAAAATTTCTATATATATCTTAGTATGACAAAGCCTAAGGATAGGCTATATATTACATACCACAGAGTAAATGAAGAGGGTAAATCAGTAGGTCCCTCTTACTTAATAGGTAAGGTGATGTCTTATTTTAAAGACCTCAAGATTAATAATGAAGATGACCGGGACCAGGTTGATGATTTAGAGTATATACTTCAGGATGAGGGAATTACCTATCTGGCAGAGGGACTTCGAAGGTATAAGGATGGTGGTAAGCTTTCCTTAATAAGTGAACAGTCTTCTGAAACATTTGCTGAGCTATATCATTATTATAGAGATGATAAAGAAAGAAGAAGGATTCTTGAGCTGTTAAAATCCGGAGCCTTTTATGTGAATACGGAAAGAGGAATATCTAAGGAAGCAGCTTATCTGCTGTACGGACATGATTTAAGCGGAAGCGTTACCAGACTTGAGCGTTATGCAAGCTGTGCATTCGCGCATTTTATGGCTTATGGATTATCCTTGGAGGAACGCAGAGAGTACAAACTAGCTGTACCGGATATCGGTAATATATTTCATAATGCTATTGATGAATTTTCAAAGATGCTCGATGTCAGTGATTATAATTGGCATACAATTCCCGATGATATACGAGAGGAATGGGCTGTTAAGAGCGTTGAAAAAGCAGTAGAGGAGTTTGAGGGTAGCTATATAAGGAGCAATAAGAGAAATGAATATCTGATTAAGAGGATTGAAAGGATTACAGTAAGAACCCTATGGGTCCTATGTAACCAGATACGACAGGGAACATTTGAACCGGCCGGATATGAAATGCCCTTCTATCACATACCTGATGACGGGCTGTCCCTTCGGGGAAGAATAGATAGAATGGACTTATACGAGACAGAGGATAAGGTATATGTCCGAGTAATTGACTATAAATCAGGAACGACAGCCTTCGACATTCAGAGCATATATTATGGTCTTCAGCAGCAGCTTGCGATATATCTAAGTGCCGCTATGGATTTTCTAAGCAGCGAGTATGAAGGTAAGGAGGTAATTCCCGCAGGAATATTTTACTACCATATTGATGATCCCATCGTAGCCAAGTCCGATCAGATTGATGAAGATATATATAAGAGTCTGAAGATGAACGGACTGGTAAATGAGGATAAAGAGATAATCGGTCTTATGGACAGTAAGCTCGCGGGAGTGGATGGCAACCTTCGTGGCTCTATAAAGTCTGATATAATTCCCGTAGATACCAACAAGGAAGGCGAGCTATCAAAACGCTCATCCGTGGCAAGTAAGAAGCAGATCAATTTGCTGCTTGACTATGTTAACAGAAAGCTGGTAGAGGATAAAGACAATATATTGCAAGGTGATACCAGGCTAAATCCATATAGGTCAGGCGAGAGGATTGCCTGTGAATACTGTGAATATAGGAGTGCCTGTGGATTTGACCCTAGGCTTCCGGGCTATAATTATCGCAATCTTGCTAAAAGACCGGTAGAGGAATTGAAGGAAGAAATCTGGGGAGGAGAGGATAAATGATTTGGACCAAAGCTCAGCAAAAGGTGATTGAAAGCAGGAATAAGAATCTTTTAGTATCTGCAGCGGCAGGCTCAGGAAAGACTGCCGTACTTGTGGAGCGAATTATTGCTATGATTTCAGAGGGAGAGACCCCCCTAGATATAGATCATCTATTGGTGGTTACATTTACAAATGCCGCAGCGGCTCAGATGAGGGACAGGATAGGCAAGGCACTGGATAAGAAGTTAATTAATGAACCGGATAATACCCATCTTCAAAAACAGGTCTCCTTGCTTCAAAGCACACACATAACTACTATTCATAGCTTTTGTTTAAATGTAATTAGAAATTACTTTCATCATATTGATCTAGATCCTTCCTTTAAGATGGCAGAGGAATCAGAGATTACCCTGATGAAATCAGATATAATGGCAGATGTGCTTGAGAAATGGTATGAAGAAGGTAGAGAGGATTTTCATCAACTTATAGAAAGCTATTCACGTTCAAAATCAGATGCTCCCATAGAGGAGCTGGTGCTTTCTCTATATAATTTTGCCATGAGCAATCCCTGGCCAAAAGACTGGCTTGGAAGAATCGGAGCATCCTTTAAGCTGAATTCCATTAATGATATGAACAGAGCCATATGGATGAAGGACCTTCTATATTATGTATCAGTAGTTCTTAATGACTTAATGGAAAAGATAAATAGAGCCATAGATATATGTAATGAAACAGACGGTCCGGCCGCATATCTTCCGGCACTTATTAGTGATCGTGATATACTATCGAGCCTTATGAAGCAGGGCACCTATGAGGATTATGCAAAGGCCTTCTCGGATATATCCTAT
>SHOH01000175.1 GCA_004294845.1 Anaerolineaceae bacterium | reverse complement strand
TTTTCCCGATGCAGGCTGTTAGAACTAATGTTTTTGGAACTGAGAATGTACTTGATTCGGCAGTGGAATTTGGTGTGAAGAATGTGGTGGTGCTGAGTACTGACAAGGCTGCTTATCCTATCAATGCTATGGGTATTAGTAAGGCGATGATGGAGAAGGTGGCTGTTGCTAAGGCTCGCTCGCTGGGAAATGATGCTGTGACTACCATTTGCTGTACTCGTTATGGGAATGTTATGGCTAGTCGTGGATCAGTGATTCCGTTGTGGATTGATCAGATTAAGTGTGGCAAGCCTATTACTATTACAGATCCAGGAATGACTAGATATATGATGACTTTAGATGATGCAGTAGATTTGGTTTTATATGCTTTTGAAAATGGGAATCAGGGTGATCTGTTTGTACAAAAGGCTCCTGCGGTTACATTAGATGTATTGGCGGATTCTTTAAAAGAGCTATACAAGGCAGATAATGAAGTCAAAATAATTGGTACCCGCCACGGTGAGAAGCTCTATGAGACTTTGGTAACTCGTGAGGAAATGTTCCGCTCAGAGGATATGGGGGATTATTTCCGTATTCCTGCTGATGCTCGCGATCTAAACTACGACAAGTATTTCGTTGAAGGGCAGACCGATATATCACGAATTGAGGATTATCACTCTCATAATACTCGTTTATTGAATAAGGAAGAGATGAAAGAATTGTTATTGAAGTTACAAGAGATTCGAGAGGATATAAATTTAGATTTTACATCATAAAATATAGTTAAGATAATTGGGATGAACATTCTATTTCTAACAGTTTCTAGAATAGATAATTTAGAAAAAAGAGGAATCTATACAGATCTTTTACGCCATTTTATAGAGAAAGATCATAAAATTTATGTTGTATCACCTTTAGAACGTAGATTTGGTACAAATACACACTTGATTGAAAATAAAGATCACTCTATTCTGAAGGTTAAAACTCTGAATATTCAGAAAACTAATATTATTGAAAAGGGTATTGGTACTGTTTTACTTGAATATCAGTATGAAAAAGCAATAAATAGGTATTTCAACAATATAAAGTTCGATCTTATATTATATTCTACTCCACCAATAACACTCACACGTATTATTGGCAAGATTAAATATAGAGATAAATCCAAGACATATTTATTACTCAAAGATATTTTCCCTCAGAATGCTGTTGATATAGGCTTAATGTCAAAATCAGGGTTATTATACAAGTCATTTAGAAGAAAAGAGAAAAAACTCTACCAACTTTCGGATTATATTGGTTGTATGTCACAAGCAAATGTTGACTACTTACTCAAACATAATCCTGATATTAAAGCAAAAAAAGTAGAAATTTGCCCTAATTCTATAGAATTGGAAAGAGAACCAATTGAAATAAATAAAACAACTTTAAAAAACAAATACAACATACCTACTGAAGCAACTGTTTTCATCTATGGTGGCAACCTGGGTAAGCCGCAAGGACTCGACTTTTTATTGAAAGTACTGGATTCAAATAGTAATAAAAGAGATAGATATTTTCTTATAGTCGGTTCAGGTACAGAATATAGTAAAATAGCCAAATGGTTTGAAACCAATAAACCTGTAAATGCACAATTGATTTCAGCTTTACCTAAAAATGAATATGATGAGCTTGTACGTTCTTGTGATGTAGGACTAATATTCCTTGATCCTCGGTTTACTATCCCTAATTATCCTTCGAGATTATTGTCTTATATGGAAAATAAGATGCCTGTTTTATTAGCTACCGATGTAAATACCGATATTGGTTTAATAGCTTATGAGAATGGTTATGGTTTTTGGTGCAAAAATGGGGATCTTGATAAATATAACTCTTTATTGGATACACTTTCTACAGATAATGATTTACGCACTCAATTGGGTGAAAATGGGTATAAGTACTTAAAAGAAAATTATACTGTTGAGAAGAGTTATGAGATAATTATGAAACACTTTGATAATGTATAAACATTTCTTCAAACGTCTAATTGATTTTACACTATCACTCATCGGCTTTATAGTCATTAGCCCCATATTCATCATAGTTTGGGTATGGCTAACAATTGCCAACAAAGGTGCCGGTGCTCTGTTTTTTCAGGAACGCCCAGGTAAGGATGAGAAGATATTTAAGGTGATTAAGTTTAAAACAATGACTGACGAGCGGGATGCTTCTGGTAAACTACTACCGGATGCTGAGAGGTTGACTAAGGTTGGCAGGTTTGTACGTTCTACATCTCTTGATGAGATTCCTCAGCTTATAAATGTTATTAAAGGGGATATGTCATTAATTGGGCCAAGGCCTTTAAGAACTTATTACTTGCCTTTATACAATAAGACTCAAAAAAGACGACATGAGGTACGTCCTGGTATAACAGGATGGGCACAAGTAAATGGAAGAAACGCTATCTCATGGACTAAAAAATTTGAACTAGATGTTTATTACGTGGATAATGTTAGTTCCCTTTTAGATTTAAAAATCATCTTGTTAACAATTAAGAAAGTATTCATAAGAGAAGGAATAACTAAAGAGGGAAGTGTTACTACAGAAGCATTTAATGGAAATAATTGATATGAAACCCAAATGTATAATTATTGGCGCAGGTACTTATGGACAAGTATATAAAGAGTATTTGCAATCAGAATATGAAGTAAAAGCTTTTTATGATGATGATACTACATTACATGGAAAAATAATTGAAGACGTAAAAGTTAAGGGAAGTATTAAAGATGCAATTGAAAACGAAAACAGTTCTGATACATCTGTTTTTGTACCAATAGGAAATAACCCTATTAGAGTAAAAATTCTACAAGAGTTTGAATATAGAGGTTTTGAAATACCCTCATTTATACATGAAAGCACTATTATTCACTCTTCTACTAAAATAGGAAAAGCAGTATATATCCTCCCAGGTTCAAAGGTTATGCCTCTTAGTGTGATTGGGGATTATACTATGGTAAGTATGGGTGTAAACATTGCACATCATACGATAATAGAATCAGGTTGTTTTTTTTCTCAGGGTTCTAATATTGGAGCTTCAATTCTCATAAAAAATTTAGCATATATTGGAATAAGTGCAACTTTAATGACAGGTGTAAAATTGATAGGTAGTGACAGTTTAATAGGAGCAGGTGCAGTAGTAGTAAAAGATATTCCAGATAAAGCAATTGTGGCTGGTGTGCCTGCAAAGATTATTAGATACAAAAAGGGAGATTAAAAAAGTATACAAAAATGAACAAAAAGATTTGGCTGTCTCTTGCGCGTATGACTGGCCATGAGCAAGGTTTTATTAATGAGGCGTTTGATACGAATTGGGTGGTTCCGCTTGGACCAAATGTGAATGGTTTTGAGCAGGATCTGGAGGTGTATCTTAATGAGAATGTGCATGTGGTGGCACTAAGCTCGGGAACTGCGGCTATTCACCTTGGGCTGCTTCAGCTGGGTGTGGGCCCGGGGGATGAGGTGATCTGCCAGAGCTTTACTTTTGCGGCTTCGGCAAATCCTATCAGGTATCTGGGGGCTTCTCCGGTGTTTATTGATAGTGAGGTGGAGACATGGAATATGTCGCCTGATCTTCTTCGTATAGCAATTAAGGATAGGATTAAACTGACGGGCAAGAAGCCTAAGGCTATTATTCCTGTGCATCTGTATGGTATGCCGGCTAGGATGGATGAGATTATGGCAATCGCTAATGAGTATGGTATTCCTGTACTGGAGGATGCTGCAGAGGCGCTGGGATCGGAGTACAAGGGCAGGAAATGTGGCACGTTTGGTAAGTTTGCATGCTTGTCTTTCAACGGTAATAAGATGATTACTACTTCGGGAGGGGGTGCATTGATTTGTCACACTGAGAAGGAGGCTAAAACGACTCTATATTATGCTACTCAGGCTCGTGATGATACTCACTATTATCAGCATTCGAATATTGGTTATAACTACAGGATGAGTAATATCTGTGCCGGTATTGGCAGGGGGCAGATGATTGAGGTGGAACAATTTGTATCCAGAAGGAGGGCTATTCATGATTTCTACATGAAGGAGCTTTCACTTATTGATGGTATCACGGTTTTTGATAATCCATCATCTGATTTTAACTCTAATCACTGGCTCACTTGTATTCTTATTGATTCTGAGGTTACCGGATTTACAAATAAAGATCTGTTCCTGAAGATGAAAGAGGAGAATATTGAGACTCGACCGCTTTGGAAGGCTATGCATATGCAACCTGTATTTGAAGATGCTCCTTTCTATGGTGATGGCACCAGCAGTGATCTGTTCCGTAAAGGATTATGCCTGCCATCGGGGGCTTCTCTTTCTGATTGGGATCTTCGCAGAGTGGTTGGTGTGATAAAGGATTTGGCCAGGTATAACGCTCCAATCCGTTCGTTATCAAAAATTGAGAAGGAGATTGGTGTTTCATGATTTGCATTTCTAACAAATCTTATCTATACTTGTTACCTTAAAATCTGAAATAGTATGACCAAGTTATGAATAACTATATACGAATCACACTAACAGTAATTTTACTGGCTCTATCATC
>SHOH01000174.1 GCA_004294845.1 Anaerolineaceae bacterium | reverse complement strand
TTAACGGTGTCAGGCACCAGCTGAGGAAAAGGTACCAGGTACCAGCTGAGGCGCATACCCAGAGTTGGTACCTGGTACCGTGCCTGACACCTAATTTAATATATGAATCCCATATCCGTTCCTTTGTAGAAATATTTAATTATCTCTTCATATTTTCTTCCTGCGTCTGATAAGGATTTAACCCCGTTCTGGCTCATTCCCACACCATGCCCATAACCGCCTCCGGTTAGTGAAATACTTTCTAGCTTTCCATTTTCGCTATTCTGGTCGATAAAGAAAAATGCACTTGGCAGCAGACTAAGGTTGTCGACTCCATTTTCATCTTGTCGATAGACTGTATCCTTTGACGGTGACAAGAGTGCTCTGATATTATATTCTGTCTGAACCTTTATTGTTCTTTCGGTTCCTTCTATTATAAGCTCAAATATTATTCCACCGGTTCCCCTAGTCCCAACAAATATATCTACTATATCTCCGACTGTTTCCACGGGTAGGCTCTCATATACAGAATCATTAGCTGATTGATCACCGCTAACAAGAGTCAGTATTAGATCGGGATTAGCACGATATCTTCCTGCAAGCTTTTCGTCCAGATTACTTCTTATGTCAGCAGTGTCTATAGTAACATACCAGCGATACCAGCTAAATGCGCTATCGTAGGTGTCGAAGTCTTGATCCAGAATAAAGCTTCGGAAGTTATCCTCTTTTATTAAGTCACTATAAAGACTCCTTTGCTCGGACAGTACATCCTGACTATCATCACCTTCTACATTAAGTAGCCTACCGCTAAGATATGGTGTTGCGATTCCGTTTGCCCATACATGCTCAACCGAGGTTGTATGGCCGCAGGAAGTCGAGAAATAATAAGCTGTAATTACTTCCCCCTCATATTCCACAACCTTTCCGTAGGTATCCTTAACAGCAAGGATAGAATCCTCGTTCTCTTCTATGTTATTATATACTTGATAAGAAACGCTATCATCTACATGAGCACCATATCCGCTCAAACTGTTAGCTATAAGATGACGATATGCATAGCTTCTTGCACATACAGCCTGAACCTTCAATGGCTCTAAACCATAATAGGTAGGCATTTCACTTGGAATAACCGCGTACAGATATTCCTCCAGTGGAAGCTCATTTACTATTAGCAGACCTTTATCACCCTGAGCTATCTCTATCCTCCCTCTATATCTTGGAACTCCGGTTGAGCGTTCTATTGATAGAAGCTTTATCTTTCCTTCCTCGGAAACCGGCTCTATAATAACCCTTCCCTCAGAAAGCATCTTGTCTCCCGGTTGAAGAGTAATGGTTTCTTCGGCTGTATAGGCGGTTTCATCCTCGCCAATCTTTATGACATAGTCTGATGTAGCACCAATTTCAACCTTATCATGATATATATTCTTAAAGCCTGAGGTATTAATAAGAACCCTGATATTTTCTGCCTTTATGCTCTCTCTTATCAAAGCTGCACTTATCTTTCCCCCAGATACTACAAAATCTGTCGTATTATAACCGACTAATATACCGTTGGTCCTCTCCATAGAAAGCTCGCCATATATTTTGTATATCTTATAATCTTCCTCAAGAGGAATCCTTCCATAACCTTCTATCTCGATAAAGTCCTCTCCGGATAGCAAGACTTTGCCTTGAATCCTGTCAGGCTTTACACTTATAGCGACTATTTTCTCATTTTCTACCGAAATATTACCGATTACCTTTTCAAAATCCTGTGACAGCTTAAATTGTGTCTGAAGCTCTTTATGAACCCCATTAATATATGCATCTACATTACTTCCTTTACCCTGCTTAATCCATACATTATGAAGAAGAATTTTTTCTCTGTGTATTTTGCTTATATACACTATCTCATTACCACAGGTTAGTACCTCTATTCCTTTATTATTAAAACGCGTAAGAAATTCTTCACCTGTTAATCTGTCATAGGATCTGTCAGATACAGTAGTAAAGAATTTCTCATAATCTCTGGAATTCTCATAATAATATCTACCAATATCAGCTACAATCCTATCCTTCCCATCCTCATTGACTTCTCTATCTAAAATAAAAAGAACCTCGTTCTTTGTCATACGCTCATCTTCCGGAATCATCTCAAGAAGAGCCTTATAGAGCTCCAAGAACTGTGGTATCAACATTTCCTCATCGGCATTCAAAAAATCAAATGATAAATCTACGTATACCCCCTGCAATCGTGGATTCTTTGTAATAAGTCTATCAATTAAGGTCTTTCCTTGTCCTATAGTTAATGCTTCATTGGGCGAAACGGTAATACTGCCCTCTATGAGTCCCATCTTCCATGCTGCATTCACATAGCTGTCATACCAACCGGACATATCCTTATAAGCATAATTAATATCCATCTTTAATGCTTCTCTACCAGCTTTATCATATTCAAGATAGCTTAATAGACGATATGCCTCGGCTCTTGTTATAATATTTTCTTTTACAGTAACTTCCTCATCAACATGATTATCTTCCCCTAATTTAATTCTCCGAATAACATTAGCAGTAAGTACTGCTATTACTATCACGATGCATACACCCATAATTATTAGCTTTTTCTTAATATTCATAGATTCTCCTCCTCCGGACTTAATACTCCGGACTTAGTAGCATTATTTTGAATACATTTAACTGAATTCAATAATAAAGTTACCAGTTCGATTATCCCTTATGCTAATATATTATATCAATGCACCGAATATTCGTACAAGTTGTAAGATTTGTTCAACCTACTACATCATTCATGGCATACATTCCTGGTTTCTTCCCCGGCAGGTATTTTGATGCTTGAATGGCTCCCTTAGCAAATATAGCCTTTGAATAAGCGGTATGTTTTATTTCAATGACCTCATCACTACCTGCAAATATAACGTCATGCTCGCCAACAATGGTACCACCTCGAATTGAAGATATACCGATTTCATTCTTAACTCTGGGTGCTCTGATATCGGTTCGGTCATATACATACTCATATTGGTGGTTTAGGGCTTCATTAATGGAATCTGCTATGGCTAGAGCTGTTCCTGACGGAGCATCCACTTTCTTATTATGATGCTTCTCAATAATCTCCATATCAAAACCGGAATCGACAAGAACTTTTGCAGCTTCCTTTACAAGCTTTAATATCAAATTTATTCCCATTGACATATTAGCAGATCTAAGTATCGGTATTAGCTTAGAGGCTTCCTCTATTAATCTTTGATCCTCCTTGGAAAATCCCGTTGTACATAGAACTATACCAATCCCACGCCTTATGGCAAAATCAAGCATTTCCCTTACGTTCACAGGAGATGAGAAATCAATAATGACATCTGCAGGCACATTACACTGCATGAAACTATAAAATACGGGATATTTATCATCCCTGCCTTTACTTACATCAATACCGGCAACAATGACAGCATTTTCATCCTCTTCAACCAACTCAGTAACTACGCTTCCCATTTTACCGTTACATCCTCGTAAAATGATATTTGTCATATGCTTCCTCCAATCATTAATTCGTGGGCTATTTCATCTTATACTAGAAGCACACAGATATAAAAACTTATTTTGAAATAGCCTTTTCAGTAGTTTCAATATTACAATTCTTTAATTCATTTCTTAATCTTTCCACATTAGCAGGCTCCATTTCGGTTAGAGGCATACGTAGCGGTCCTGCCCCTAAGCCCATCAAATTCAATGCAGCCTTTACTGGAATAGGATTTACCTCGCAGAATATGGCATTTATAAGGGGAATGTACTTAAGCTGTAAATCGCGGCTTGCATTTACATCACCCTCAAGATATTTTATAACCATATCATGGGTTTCTCTTGGCGCAATATTAGACAGCACTGATATAACGCCAATTCCACCGAGAGATAGTATGGGAACAATCATCTCGTCACATCCTGAGTAGAGATCTATTTTGCCCTGTGTAAGGCTCATAATATCAGCGACCTGAGATATGTTTGAGCTGGCTTCCTTTATTCCTACGATATTGTCAACATTCTTAACCAAAGTAGCTACGGTCTGTGGAAGCATATTACAGCCTGTTCTTGCCGGGACATTATACATGATAATAGGGAGTGATACGCTATTTGCTATTGCTGTAAAATGTGCAATAAGCCCTTTCTGAGTAGCCTTATTATAATACGGTGTAACTACCAACAACCCATCCACGCCGAAACTTTCAGCCTCCTTAGACAGATAAATGGCTGTATCTGTACAATTGGATCCTGTCCCTGCTATTACAGGAACTCTTTTATTTACCTTCTGGACAGTATACTTGATGCACTCCAAATGCTCCTCATGGGTGAGGGTGGATGCTTCGCCGGTTGTACCACATATAATAATACTATCTGTTTTGTTAGTAATCTGAAATTCTATCAGTTCTCCCAGTTTCTCATAATCAACCTCATACTTCTCGTTAAATGGCGTAACGATTGCAACGCCTGCTCCCTTAAATAAAGCCATAATGACACCTCCAAAAATTTTCAGGTAGTGTCAAGTTTGACACCCCGTTTTTCTTCCAAAACCTTTATATTTCAAGG
>SHOH01000173.1 GCA_004294845.1 Anaerolineaceae bacterium | reverse complement strand
TGAAAAAAAGCAAGTTATGAAACAATGTAAAGATAAAGGCATTCCGGACAGCCAAATGAACTGGTCGGAATAGTATAGAAGGGCGAATATTAAATGAGGACAGAAAAAGAAATGTATGACCTAATCCTTAATGTTGCAAAAGCTGATTCGCGTATTAAAGCTGTGATTATGGTTGGTTCCCGTGCGAACCCTGATTGTAGCAAAGACATATATCAGGATTATGATATTACATATTCTGTGGATGATGTCGAGCCATTTTATAATAATACAGAATGGATAGAAGAACAGTTTGGCAGACCTTCCGTAATGCAATTGCCTGAGCTTAATACACATCCTCTTCTACCTCCAGCAAATGATGGAAATTTTGTTTATCTTATGATATTCCCGGATGGGATTCGAATTGATCTTAACATAGAAAAATATCCATATATTGATGATGGTGAGCCTGCTATCATTTTACTTGATAAGGAAGGACTCTTACCTGAAATAGAAGTAAATCCTTCGATTTTCTTGATAAAAGAGCCAACTGCTGAAATATATCGTGACACCTGTAATGAATTTTGGTGGTGCCTTAACAACGTAGCCAAAGGAATTGCACGTGATGAACTACCATATGTTATGGAAATGTACAACCATTATGTACGTGATATGTTAAACCAAGTTGTAGAGTGGTATATCGGAATAAATAATGATTTTAATGTTTCAGCCGGTAAGATGGGAAAGTATTTTAAAAGATATCTACCCAGTAGCTTATATGAAATGTATACTCGCACTTATTCTGACAGTAATTATCAAAATATATGGGAAGCAATATTTGCCGCTTGTGAGCTTTTTAGAGTTTTAGCTTTAGAAGTAGCAAGCTATTTCGACTATACTTACAATAATTTAGAAGATAAAAATATGATGAAATATATAAACCAAGTTAAAAATGCGTTTTAACAAAATAGATCTACTTAATAGATGGTTCAACTCAATATAATGAGCATATGTAATTATAATCTAAATAATATCAATATTACTGAACGAAGCAGGGAAATTGCTTCAATTAAGGTGCTCGGTTTTTACCAGAATGAAACCGCAAGCTATGTATTTAGAGAAACGATTTCATTTACGCTTATAGGGTCCCTGTTTGGACTCGGTCTTGGTAAGCTACTCCATATGTTTATTATGAGTCAAATTAATGTGGAAATGGTCTCCTTTAAGGAGCAGATACTTGTGGTTAGCTACTTAATTGCATTTGCTGCAACCCTTGCTCTAACCCTATTAGTAAACTTAATACTAAAAAAGAAGATAGACAGAATCGATATGACAGAGTCGCTTAAATCTGTCGAATAAGACTTCTAAAAAAGTATGTTTAAAAACAAAGAGGTTGCCGATATACCATCTTGTGTGTAAATCAGCAACTTCTTTTATTTTAATATTATATAAACTATATATTTTTAGCCTAAAAAATCTATGAACATATTAATCCTGCAAGGACCTATATATCTCGTCTGCAAGAGCATCCAGCTCATGTTCTCTGTCTTCTCTTAATGATGATTTTATATCAATTGGAGTTCCCACAATCTCCATGTTCTTCATATTATTAATCATTTCAGTCATTTGCTTAAGGGCGGCAGATGACCAGGTGTGATTTCCTATTAAAGATACTTTGCGGTTGCTGATGTTTAGAACCGATAGTTCTCTTATAAGAGCATCCATTGGAAAGTATAATTGCAGATTGTAGGTTGGTGATGCAAATACAACATTACTATATTTGAATATGTCTGAGATGATATAGGACGGATGAGTCTTTGACACATCATAGACCCTCATATCCTTAACACCCTTCTTGGCTAATTTTGAAGCCAAGGCATTAACTGCATTTTCTGTATTGCCATACATGGAGGCGAATGCTAATACCACGCCCTTCTTCTCAGGAAGATATTTACTCCATTTATCGTATTTTTCAAGGATATAAGGAATCATATCTCCACGCCAGATATGGCCGTGGAGAGAGCAAATCATGTTGATATCTATACCCTCAAGCTTCCTAAATAAAGCCTGTACCTGATTACCATATCTGCCAACTATATTGGTATAATAACGTCTATTTTCATCTAGGTAAAAGCTGTCGTATTCGACCTCATCAGCAAAAATATTTCCGGATAATGCTCCGAAAGATCCAAATGCATCTGCGGAGAAGAGTATGCCCTGAGATACCTCATAGGTAACCATTACCTCAGGCCAGTGAACCATAGGTGCCATATAAAAGCGCAGGGTATGTTCTCCCAAAGAAATTTCTTGACCTTCCTTAACCTCCAGAAAATTATCGGACATATCCATAGTATAATATTGATTAAAGAACTGCAGAGTCTTTGCGTTACCTATGACACTTACACCGGGATAACGGCGAAGTATCTCTTCTATATTGGCGCAATGATCCGGCTCCATATGGTTGATTACAAGGTAATCCAGTCCTCTACCATTTAGAGTCTGGGCTATATTCTCCATATATTCAGCGGTGATTGCGGAATCGACCGTATCAAGCAGAGCTGTTTTCTCATCGATTATCATATATGAGTTATAAGCAACTCCGTTTGTAAGGGGAAACATATTTTCAAAGCGCTCAATACGCCTATCATTTCCTCCAACCCAATAAATATTTGATAAAATTTCATATGTGTTATTCATTTGATAAACCTCCCTCTATAACTAAAAATTTTATATAACTTACAAAGGAGGTTTTAGCCTCCTTTATATCTTATAATTTTAAACAACCTAAAACGGAGGAGTTAACCTCCTAAATTCACTATAAATATTATACAACATATTAATACTTAATAAATAGTGAATGATTACTATTATCAATATACACCATTCTGACTTTATAATCAAGTTTATATTTTGCCATGATTAATAATTATAAGCTATGATGTATATAAACGGCAATTCTTTACTTTGTAATTTGATTCTTATGAGATAAGATATAGATTGAATGAGCCTATAAATAGTTAGTCAAAAGCATGATTTATAATTTCAATTAACAAAATATATTATAGATTTAGAATCACTTTTTAGACTATAGTTAAATTATCTAAGAATAATAAAAGGAGGTTAAAAATGAAAGCAGGATTTTCGAAAAAGAAGATAACCCCTACATTGGGTGTAATGATGGCTGGTCATCCTGGTACAAAATATGCTGATCGGATAAGGGATGACCTTTTTGTGAGGGCTGTTGCTATAGATAATGATATGGAAACAGTTGTATTTGCAAGTCTCGATGTATTGTTTGTTGAGATAGAAAGTGTAAATTACATCAGGAAAGTGATTAGTAGTAGAGTAAATATAAAATATGAAAATATATTTATATCTGCAACCCATACTCATTCAGGCCCAATGACAACCGGGCTATTTGGTAAGAACCAAGAATCAGACTATATAGGATTCCTACATACCCAAACAATTGATTCTATAGTGGAAGCAGTACGAAATATGATTTCGTGTAAAATTGGTTTTGGTAAAACAGAGATAAACAATTTCGCATTTAATGCTAGATATCTTATGGCAAATGGTAAAGTAGAAACACATCCATTCAAATATGACAAAGCAATTATCGGTCCAGATGGCTTGGTAGATGATGAACTAAGTTTAATATATTTTTATGATGAAGAAGAAAATTTATTGGGTGGAATATTAAATTATGCTAATCATCCGCAAATACTGGAACGACAAGATCCAACCATTTCGGCCGATTTTCCCGGAGAAATAGAAAAGTATATTTTGGATAAGCAAAATAGAGATGCAGTTATACTATTTATCAATGGCACTTGTGGTGACATTTGTCCGGTTAATGCTTTAGACAGAACAAGGCATGAAGTAGGAGAAAAATGGCTTACTTACATGGGAGCTGAAATAGCCAAAAAAGCCAATGAGATAATTGATAATAAATCGGAAATGCAATATAAGAATCTTCACAGCATAAATGGAGAGGTTATATTAACAATAAGGGATGTACCAGAAGAAACAGTTTCTAAAGCATCTGAATTCCTTAAGCATCATAATGAAGTTGATAGGCTTTTAGTATCTAACTATGGTGTTGAAGCAGAAGGTTCACCATTTATATCTTTGGAAGAATATCTTCATACCAACGAATGGCTTGTTCAGCAGTACACCGATCAGTTAAAGCTCTATGAAATGAGAAAAAAAAGCATTACTGAGAAAATCTCTATAACAGCATTAAATCTATGTGGAATAGGAATAGTTATGCTGCCATTTGAAGTATTTGTTGAATTGGGGCTGGAAATTAAAGAAAAATCACCTTTTGACAACACGATTGTTGCAGAGCTTACAAATGGCTCTTACGGATATATCCCTAATAAAAGAGCATTTCAACGAGTAGGAGGCTATGAAACTATTACATTATGCTCAAGCAGATTTAAAGAGGATAGTGGAGAAATTATTATTCAAAAAGCCATAGAGTTATTGAACGAGATTTACAATCAACCGCAAAAATAATAATGTTAACTAGCAAAATACAATATAGTCACATAGAGTTACTCATTATATACTATATACA
>SHOH01000172.1:1878-4583 GCA_004294845.1 Anaerolineaceae bacterium | reverse complement strand
GAGGATCCTGCTCTATGGTGTCAATTACCTTAATAAGCTTCTCCGTTGCTTCTTCTACGGTTGAATACTTTCCGCATCCAACCGCTGCCAGAATAGCTGCACCGAAGGCAGGTCCTTCCTTGGAATTGATTTTATCAACCTTAACATTCAACACGTTAGCTACTATATTACACCAGAGCTGGCTCTTTGCTCCGCCACCATTAATTCTGGTTCTTTCTACCTCTACACCAAGAGATTTGGCAATTTCAAAGGAATCACGAAGTGCAAATGCCACTCCCTCAAGAACTGCCTGTGTCATATCATTGCGGCTTGTATCCATAGTCATACCGATAAAAGTACCTCTTGCATTAGGGTTATTGTGAGGTGTTCTTTCACCCATCAGATAAGGAAGGAAATATACATTGTTCTCACCAAGCTTGGTAATATCTTTCTGTTCATTGGCATAATCCTTGGTTTTCAATACATCATTCATCCACCAAGTATTACTGGCTCCTGCCGAGAGCATAACACCCATAAAATGATATTTACCGTCAGCATGGCAGAAAGCATGAAGGGCATTCTTATCATCAACTGCAAATTCCTGTGCTGATATAAAGACCACACCGGAGGTTCCTAATGACACATTACATTTGCCGACACCTACAGTACCTGTTCCTACAGATGCAACAGCCTGATCACCGCCTCCTGCGATAACCTTAACTGTGGTGGGAAGTCCTGTTTCTAAAGATGCTTTCCTACTTACATTACCAACCACCTCATAGGACTCATGAATTTTAGCCATCTGCTCTTCCTTCAAGCCACATATATCAAGCATTTCCTTAGACCAACGCTTATTCTTTACATCAAAAAGTAGCATACCTGACGCATCAGATACGTCCGTACAATGTACACCTGATAGCATGTATGCAACATAATCCTTAGGTAGCATAACTTTCTTAATTCTAGCAAAATTCTCTGGCTCATGCTTTCTTACCCATAAAAGCTTAGGTGCAGTAAATCCAGTTAGTGCCATATTGGCTGTATAGCTAGAAATCTTCTCTCTTCCTATCTCATTATTCAAATAGTCACATTCTGCCTGTGTACGTCCGTCATTCCATAGTATTGCAGGACGAATAACCTTGTCATCTTCATCCAGAATTACCATACCATGCATCTGCCCGCTGAAGCTGATACCATCGATTTCATCCTTATTACAGTTATTTGTCAGCTCCTTTATACCATCAGTCAGAGCACTATACCAATCCTCCGGATTCTGCTCAGACCAACCGGTCTTTGGATAATATAAAGGATATTCCCTTGTAACGATATTCTTAATTTGTCCATTCTCATCCATCAATAAGAGCTTGACGGAGGATGTTCCTAAATCAACACCAATATACAACATCAGTAAATTACTCCTTTCATACATTCTCTTTTTCTTGTTAGTTGATTAAACTATATTAACTTAAATATAACAACATGACCCTCTTATGTCAAGTTACATTCATAGTCTAAAGCAAATAATCCCTTTTCAAAAAAATCTTTCTATGCTATCATGATAAGCAGGTTAGTTAATTAAAAACATGCTTTAAACGAAAGGTGAATTATATGGTTACAGGCAGTAAAGAACTTATACGAGATATCAATATGCACTTGATTTTGGAGACTATTATTAATCAAGCATCCATATCAAGAGCTTCCACTGCTAAGCATCTTGGATTAACCAAGGCTACTGTATCGGCAATTGTACAAGATTTAATCAACCGTAAGCTGGTAATAGAAATCGGTAGTGACGATACAAGCCTAGGCAGGAAACCTATTCTTCTTAGCTTGAATAAGAAGGCTGGTTATGTTATATCCATAGATTTAGGAGTTGATACTATATCAGCTCTGGTCTCCGACCTAGCAGGAGAGGACTGCTGCCTAAAGCAAATAAGGACTCCTAAAAACGCCTTTTCTATGGTGAATGAGATTATAACTCTGGTCGAATCCATGATGCTTCCTCCGGATTCACCCTATGGACTGGTTGGAATAACAATCGGCATACATGGTGTAACTACCGACAACCAAGTATCCTTTGCACCTTATTATAATTTATCAGGTGCCAATCTTGCAGAAGGCCTGAACCAGCATTTCGGTGTTCCAATATACATGGAGAACGAAGCTAATTTATCGGTAATAGGTGAGAAAACCTTTCAATATGATTACGCTAATATCGTCAATATCAGTATCCATTCCGGTATTGGACTCGGTGTAATTATAAACGACCAGCTCTTTACAGGATATAACGGACGTGCCGGTGAATTCGGACATACTATTATTGAGATAGATGGCAGACCTTGCCCCTGCGGTAATCTTGGCTGTTTGGAGCAATATGTGTCTGAGCGAGTGCTTCTAAATGAATTTGCCAAGTTAAAAGAGTTGGAGAAAGCGGATTTTACCATCTTTAGTAATTCACTTGAAGAAAAGGATCCTATAGCCCTACAGATTATGGACCAATTTATAAAATATATGTCAGTGGGAATAAATAATATACTTAATGCCTATAACCCTGAAATAGTTATTATAAACAGTTTATTTACAATCCATTCTCCTCATGTACTAGATCAAATCGAGGAATCCTTAAAAAGCAAAATGAACAGCTATATTAAAATAGTCCCCTCAGTGCTTAGGGACACCGGGGTTCTACTGGGGGGTGCCTGTGTGGCAATTAAGGGCTTTTTAGG
>SHOH01000172.1:0-1778 GCA_004294845.1 Anaerolineaceae bacterium | reverse complement strand
CTGTCAATTAGCTGACTCTCATCCTTTACAATATCAGATTTGTAGTCTAGCAATACCAGCTCATTCTCTTCTTCAAAGAAGACATCAATTATTCCCTGTACAAGGATAAGCTCATCACTAACCTGATCAGGATATACCTCTGAGGCTTTTAATCCTATAACGAATTGCTTTTCCTTGTATAGCTTTCCTGCTTCCTGGGCTTTAATTACACGCTTGGCAACATCACTCTGGGTAAACTTAAATATATTGCCAATATTAAGCTTTCCTATATCATCCTTTGCAATTTTTCCTATTTGAGCCATCTTATTAAGCTCTCCTACAAGATCATCATAATTATTTAGTCTTGAAAAATCAAGAAGCTCCAGCACCTTATGGTATAGAGTACCTCTATCAGTACCTGCCATTTCCGCCTGAGGACCTTTGACAAAATCAGGTATATATTGGTTTTCAGATAAATAATTCTCCTGCAACTCTGGTGATATATCTTCATATAGAAGCTCACTATCCTCATCATCAACAAATTGTCCAAGCTTCTTTAGCTCTGACACAGACAGCTTTACTCTAAGCTTTGCTTCATCGTCATGGGGATATATATAGTATAGTCTTTTCTCTATTTCCTTCTGAATATCTTCGTTCCGATTAATGCTTGCAATCTCGGACTCTATCTCCTTGTAATCATGTTGTAAGAACCTTTGCTTTGTAAGCTCCCCGGAGATGATATCCTCTTTTCGAAGCAGGTTAATCCTCATATAATCAGTAAATGCATTATTCATAGCAGGAAGCACCAGCTCCAGATAGCTTTTCACCGAAATCAACGTAGAGAAGGAGAAGTCCTTCTCTATATTCAAATCCTCAACTGACTTTAGATAGCCCGTCATAATCAGCTTTTCTTTAGCTCTTGTCATAGCTACATAAAGCACCCTGAGTTCTTCACCCAAATTATCAATCTGAGTTTTTTTCTGAATTACTTTCTTGAGTAAGGTTTGAATCTTAGTCCTATTTTCTACATCAATATAATCTGGACCAATGGCATAATCAACATCGAAGATGATTTTACTTCTTTGGTCCTGCATATTAAATTGCTTATTTAAGCCCCCTACAATAACAATCGGAAATTCCAATCCTTTGCTTTTATGGATACTCATAACCCTTACGGTGTTCTCATCTTCTCCCGAGGTAGATGCTTCTCCATAATCTACATCATATTTTTGAAGCTTTTCCACATATCGTATAAAATGGAAGAGACTGCTGTAGCTTCCTTTCTCAAAGCCTACAGCCAGTGAAATCAGCATATCTATATTAGCTTTCCTTCTGTCTCCCCCCGGCATTGCCATAACATAATATGCATATCCTGTTATATCAAGAATCTCTTGGATAAGCTCATGTATGGGAGTGTATTTCATCATGTCACGAAGTCTGTGGAGCATATTTAAAAAATCCATCAGCTTATTCTTAAGCTCTTCATTATTTCCTTCATTCTCATATATTAGTGAGGCTTCATACAGACTAGTATTTCTGTCCATAAGCCTAATATGAGTCAGCTCATCTGTGGTAAGTCCGCACAGCTTAGAGTATAGAACCCCAGCAAAGGGTATATCCTGCCTGGGATTATCAATAATCCTAATCATATTTAGGATTGTCATTATCTCAACAGACTGAAAATAACCCGTGCCCGTATCAGCATAGGCTGGGATTCCCTCCTGCATCAGGGTATTTACAAATACATCCGACCATCCCGACATGGTACGAAGCAGTATCACAATGTCCTTAAGCTCTGC
>SHOH01000171.1 GCA_004294845.1 Anaerolineaceae bacterium | reverse complement strand
CAGAGGATGGTAAGCTAATCAGAAAGATAGAAGCTGGTTTTATTACAACAGACGATGGAACTTATTATGTAGATGAGAGCGGTATCATACTTTATGGTTGGCAAGAAATAGGTGGATCAACCTACTATTTTTCAACTCTAAGTGGGTATATGCGAACGGGAAGAACATATATTGACGGAGGACTATATGATTTTGCAGAAGATGGAAAGTTAATCAGAAAAGTAGATGCTGGTTTTATTACGACAGACGAGGGAACTTATTATGTGGATGAGAGCGGTAATATACTTTATGGTTGGCAGGAAATAGGCGGATTCACCTACTACTTCTCAACGACAAATGGGTATATGCGGACAGGAAGAACATATATTGACGGAGAACTATATGACTTTGCAGAAGATGGAAAGCTAATCAGAAAGATAGAAACCGGCTTCATTACAACAGACGTAGGAACATATTATGTGAATGAGAACGGTATCATACTTTATGGCTGGCAGGAATTAGGTGGAGAGACATACTATTTCTCAACAGCAAATGGTTACATGAGAACAGGAAGAACATATATCGGTGGAGAGTTATATGACTTTACAGAAGATGGAAAGCTAATCAGAAAAGTAGAAGCTGGTTTCATTACAACAGACGGAGGAACATATTATGTGAATGGGAATGGTAACATACTTTATGGTTGGCAGCAAATAGGTGAATCGACTTACTATTTCTCAACAGCAAATGGTTACATGCGAACAGGAAGAGCATATGTCGGTGGAATTCTTTATGACTTTGCAGCAGATGGAAAACTAATTAGAAAGGTAGAAGCCGGTTTTATTACAACAGACCTAGGAACATATTATGTGAATGAGAACGGTAACTTACTTTATGGCTGGCATGAAATAAATGGATCAACCTACTATTTCTCAACTGCAAACGGATATATGCGTACAGGAAGAACATATATAGGTGGAGAATTATATGACTTTGCAGAGGATGGAAAGCTAATCGGCAAAGTAGAAACCGGATTTATTACAACAGACGGAGGAACGTATTATGTGGATGAGAGTGGTAACATGCTTTATGGCTGGCATGAAATAGGTGGCTCAACCTACTATTTCTCAACTGCAAATGGCTTTATGCGAACTGGTAGAACATATGTAGGTGGGATTCTATACGACTTTGCAGATGACGGAAAGCTAATCGGAGAAGTAATGCCAGACGTTCCTGAGACAGGTGGTTCTGAAACAGACGGTTCTGAAACAGACGGTTCTGAAACAGATGGTTCTGAAACAGATGGTTCTGAAACAGACGGTTCTGAAACAGATGGACCTGAGACAGATGGACCTGAGACAGATGGTTCTGAAACAGATGGACCTGAGACAGATGGTTCTGAAACAGACGGTTCTGAAACAGACGGTTCTGAAACAGATGGACCTGAAACAGACGGTTCTGAAACAGACGGTCCTGAAACAGACGGTACTGAAACAGACGGTTCTGAAACAGACGGCTCTGAAACAGACGGTACTGAAACAGACGGTCCTGAAACAGATGGTCCTGAATTAGATGATTCTAAATCTGAAGAAACTGAACTCGATGATACAGCAGCATAGAAATCGGAGACGCTTAATAAGTAAAGATTCATAACTATACTAGCTTAATTAAAGGGCAAGCCCATAAATCGAAAGATTCTAGGCTTGCCCTTGTTGAATTGGTCAGCATTAGCCAAATAAGTTGGAATACAGGGTGTTGGTTGTTATTAATCCGTTAAATAGTTATTATGCAAATAATTAGCAAATTTGTTTGAAAAATGTAATATATTGTAGTATTATATACATTACACAAGCTTACAAGAATATTAATCAAATTTTTACCCCACTAAATGTAAATATATAAAAATATTGAAGAGGTAGAATATTGCGAAAATATAAAGATTATGTTAAAAAAACAGCTTATTTAATATTATTTCTATTTTTTATTCTGTTGTTTTATAGCAACAGTTTTTTGCTTGTTGTTAAAGCTGAAGAAGGCTATCAACAGAATGTATTAATATTAAATTCATATCATGGTAGTCTTAACTGGACCCATGAAGAATCAGATGGAATTATAAATGGGTTAAGATCCAATGGTAAAAATGTATCGATATCCGTTGAGTATATGGATTGGAAGAACTTTAATTCAAAGGAAAATTTGGACTATCTTTATGAATACTATAAATTCAAATACCAAAATAAGCATTTGGATTTGATAATTACAACTGACGATGCAGCTCTTAACTTTGCGCTTGAATATCGGAAAGTGATGTTTTCAGATGCTCCAATTGTATTTAGCGGTGTTAATTTTGAGGGCATAAGAACGTTAATAAGGGATCAGACAAATGTTACGGGTGTAGCAGAAGAGATTGATCCAATAGAGACTTTAAGAATGGCAGTGAAAGTAAATCCATTAATAGACGAAATATACCTATTATATGATAATTCAGAAAGTGGCTTATCTACAGGACAACTTATGAATGAAACAATTCATAGCTTCAATCCTAATATTAAGATAGTAAATTGGAACAATCTTTCATTTAATGAAGTCTTAAATGAGGTAAAAAATTTGAATCAAAACAGTATAGTTTATATGACTACATATTCTAGTGATATAAACAATACTGTTTATGATATTGATTTTGTGACAAAGGAAGTGTGTTCATTAAGTAGTGTTCCGGTATATGGACTATATGATTTTGCACTAGGGCATGGAATTATAGGTGGGCAAATGCTTAGTGGTCGTCTTCAAGGTGAGTATGCGGCACGAATAGCTAATCGCATTTTGTCAGGAGAGGATCCTAGTGATATTCCGGTACTGTATACAAATACTACGAGTACTGCTTTTGATTACAATCAGTTAATCCGCTTCAATATTCCATTAGATATGTTACCAAAGGACAGTGAAATAATCAATCAACCTTTTTCATTTTATCAAACTTATAAAACATTGGTCTTAAGTGTGACAGGTGTTTTTTTACTAATTACTATTTTTGTTTTTATCTTATTATTTTATATTAAGAAATTAAGAAAGATGAAGAAAGATCTAAATCTAAAGAATGAAGAATTGTCACAGCTTTATGAGGAGTTAGTAGCTTCAGATGAAGAACTGAGAGACCAATATGATAAAATGGTTCATATTAATGAAAAAATTAGATTAAGTGATGATAAGCTGAAATATTTGGCCTACCATGATGCATTAACTGGATTACCGAATAAACTTTCCTTATATGAGTATATGGATTCAATTGATTCAACTTCTGCTAACGGAAAAGCATTGTTTTTTATTGATATAGATAATTTTAAGTTTGTGAATGATACTTTGGGGCACAATTATGGAGACAAACTGCTTATACAATTCAGTGATAAAATAAATAGAATAATAAAGGATGATGGGACTTTATACCGTTTAAACGGAGATGAGTTTATTATTCTATTTGAGCAGGCTGATGATATAGGCAGAGTTGAGAATTTTGCAAAAAAACTTCTAGACGATTTTTCTGGAAAAGATAATGACATTAATGTTGACATTCGTATTAGTTTTAGCATAGGTATCGCCATAGCTCCTATTCATGGGGATAATCTAGAGGAATTAATAAAATATGCGGATATTGCTATGTATAATGCAAAAAAGCAGGGAAAAAACAGATATGTCGTATATAACGAAGCTTTGAAAGAGATATTTATGGAGCGTATTACTATTGAGAAATATCTCTCTAAAGCACTTGACAATGAGGAGTTTGAGTTGTATTTTCAACCACAACTAGACATAAAAAATAATAAAATTGCTGGACTTGAAGCTCTGCTTAGGTGGAATAGTCCTGATCTTGGGCACGTATCACCTAAAAACATTATCGATGTGGCTGAGGAAACACATTTTATAATACCATTAGGAAAATGGATATTAAATAAAGCATGTGAATTTCTAAAAACAATAAAGGAAAAAGGGTATGAAGGATTGAAAATGTCAATAAATATTTCTATTCTTCAGCTTTTACAGGATAACTTTATCGAGCAATTGCTTAATACACTAAATAAGTATGACTTGTATCCTGAGGATATTGAATTAGAAATAACAGAGACAATATTAGTGGAATCCTTTGATGAGGTTAGTGAAAAACTACATCTTTTACGAGAAAAGAATATAAATATAGCTTTAGATGATTTTGGTAAAGGCTATTCGTCTCTTAGCTATCTAAAGCAACTTCCTATAAAAACAATGAAAATAGACAAATCATTTATTGATGATATTTTAAAAGAAGATGATAAGTTCTTAAGCTATGTGATAGCTCTTGGAAAAGAACTGGGGATGTGTGTTGTTGCGGAAGGAGTAGAGGATGAAAAACAACTTACATATTTAAAAGAACATAATTGTGACATAATTCAAGGATATTTATTTAGCCGACCCAAACCAGGAGAGTATATATTAGAGTTTTTAAATCAATTAAATGCACGAACCCAAATAAAACCAACAGTTAAATAAATTTCTGACAAAATCCCCGGCGTATACAAACGTCGGGGATTTTAATTATGGTGGATACTTATTTTTGCTTTTTGTACTGACACACTTTAATAAATTACGA
>SHOH01000033.1:24632-25836 GCA_004294845.1 Anaerolineaceae bacterium | reverse complement strand
CAATGACTCCTCAGTACCTTCCTCAAATTGGATTATTTGAATCACAAGAAGGAAAAAATGAAATTGTAATTCAGGTATCAAATTTTCATCATCGTAGTGGGGGGATTCTAGAGAGCATAAATCTTGGTGGTGAAAAGCAAATTCTAGATTTGCGATATAAGACCTTAGCATGTGAGCTTGTTTTATTTGGAAGCTTGATGTGTATAGGAGCATATCATCTTGCTTTATATTATTTTAGAAAAAAGAATAAGTCATCATTATATTTTGGATTGTTTTGTCTTTTAATCGGAGTAAGGACTCTGTTGGTTGGAGAGCGCTTTCTAATACATTTATATCCCTACTTCAATTGGGAGATTGCCCATAAGATACAGACGCTTACATATTACTTAGGAGTACCACTTATATTATTGTTTTTCAAGTCTCTTTACCCAAAATATATTCATAACGGAATCATTAAAATTGCTATAATCATTGGGGCTGCATTTGGGCTTTTGGTTCTATTTACTCCAGCAAGGATTTTTACTCCTTTCAACCCAAAATTTCAGATATGGACTATGATAGCTATTGTATATATAATAGCGATGCTAATTAAATTAGGGATACGTAAGGAAAGGGGCAGTGGGTTTATTATTATAGGCGCATTAGCCTTATTATTGAGTAGTGCAAACGATGTTATCTTTCATAATATATGGATGAATGATGATGGACCTGAATTATTAAGAGCTTTGTTTAGAACAGGGAATCTTAGCTCGGTAGGACAATTTATTTTTGCCTTTTTAAATTCCTTATTATTAGCAAAAAGTTTTTCGGATTCTTTAGAGCAAGAGGAAATTCTGACTGCAAAGCTCACTGACATAAATGCAAATCTTGATAAAATAGTGTTGCATCGTACCGAGGAATTGACTAATTCAAATGAAAAAATTGAACAACAAAAATTAGAGCTGGAGAACGTTAATCGACAGCTACAAGATCTTTCAGTAAAAGACCCTTTAACAAAATTATGGAACAGAAGAAAATACGATGAAACCATAAAATTAGAATGGAATCGGTGCTTAAGATACCAAAGACCGATTGCTTTAATCATTCTTGATATTGATTATTTCAAGTCATACAATGATTTTCATGGACATTTAGTAGGGGACGAATGTTTAACCATGATTGGAAATACTATTAGACATTCCTTATTACGTGCGACTGATATACC
>SHOH01000033.1:22839-24532 GCA_004294845.1 Anaerolineaceae bacterium | reverse complement strand
TATTATCGCCAAAAAGTTTTACATTCTGCTTTATCTATAATATTATACTGAATAATTTTCTCAAGTAATTCAAAATCAACAGTCTGATTCCACTTAATACGAAATATCTGATTAGTGTAGTCATACCCGGCTTTTTCTATAGCTTCAGCAAAATGAATTATCCCTGCATTTTCAGGTGCAACAGATATATGTTGTTTAGAGATACTAAAGCCAATAATATAAGTTCCATGATCGGAATACATAGGCTGATTCCATTTAAATTCTCGCTTTAAGTTTGGAAATTGAGTTTCTATCCACTTAAATATTTCTTCTATTCGATTTCGATACTCTTGGTTTACAATTTGATTTAGGTATTCTGTAAAGACTTCCATTATGCTACCTCCTCTTTAAATCAATAAAATAAGGTTAATATATAGTATTTTGCTCAAATTTTATTAGTTGATACTTATTATAGTTATACCCCATAAACATGTCAAGTATTGATAATCAATATCAAAATCAATGTTAATAATATGAAGAACATGATAAAGTTCTATAATACTGAGATAGAATGTAAATAATGGATATGGCTATTGACATTCTTATTTGTTTATGCAATAATAGTAATCGTTACTAATATATGTATGAAGGAGGAATATTAATGAGTAAATTATATGATAACTTAAATGAACAGATGAATTTTGAATTAGAATCTGCCTACATCTATGCGACTATGTCCGCATATTTAGATTCTATGAACATGAAAGGTATGACACATTTTATAGATGAGCAGGTAAAGGAAGAGGTTGAGCATGCCGGAAGGATAAAAGATTTCCTTCAGGAAACAGGATATGGTATTAAATATCGTGCTTTAAATCCCGGAGATGGAAAATTTGATTCTATTGATGATGTATTTAAGAAAGCTCTTGCCCATGAAAAAGTTGTGACATCACGCATTCATGCTTTAGTAGATGAAGCAAGGGAAGAAGCTGATCAAAGAGTACTTAATCTTCTTGCATGGTTCGTGGATGAACAGATTGAGGAAGAGGATACATTCGGTGTGCTTGTAGAAAGACTTGAGAGAATCGGCGGACATTGGAATGGTCTGTATATTCTTGATAAGGAGCTTTCAAACAGATAAGAATGAGAAATATGAAAACCCATAGTGATTTGATAAATCGCTATGGGTTTAATATATAGTGAAGTATTGATAATAGCATGTATAAAGTTCGATAAGTATATAAATAATGATAAAAAGTGAGGTGTTAATATGAATTGGTTATATGAAGAAGGACGTATATATAGTAAAAACGAACAAAAGGAATTAATAGCTGAGGTAACCTTTGCTTCAATAGGAGCTAATGAAGTTGATATTAATCACACTTATGTTAACCCGTCATTAAGAGGACAAGGGATAGCGGGAGATATGTTAAAGGTTGCTGCCCAACACTTTAGGGAAAAGGGACTTAAGGCTAGGGCTACATGTCCTTATGCAAAGAACTGGCTTATAAAGAATAAGGAATTATATTCAGATATTATTTCTGATTCGATATAAAATTGCACCATCGATTATTAATACTGCACCAGTTATTTCTCTTGGTAGCAGTATTTCTTATATATACCTATTTATTGTAAAATTTATGATTGTGGTATACACTCTATATAAGATTATTTTCAAGAAAATCAATTTATTGAATCAACAAAAGGATTGGAG
>SHOH01000033.1:15882-22739 GCA_004294845.1 Anaerolineaceae bacterium | reverse complement strand
CTTGGTTTCTCCAATTTCTGTGATGCTTGCACTTTCAATGACAGCCAACGGGGCAGATGGAGATACTCTTGCGCAAATGGAAAAGGTATTGGGTAAGGATATTCCCATTGATGAACTGAATGAATATCTTTACTACTATGCTAATAACCTACCAAATGAAGAAAAATCCAAACAGTTAATAGCCAACTCCATATGGTTTCGTGATGATGAAGATAGACTGGTGATTGAAAAAGATTTTCTACAAACTAATGCCAATTATTATAATGCAGAGATTTACAAGTCACCCTTTACCGATCAGACTCTAAAAGATATTAATAATTGGGTAAATATAAATACTGACGGCATGATAGATAAAATCATTGATCAGATAGATGACGACACCATAATGTATTTGATAAATGCTATTGTTTTCGACGCTGAATGGAAAGTCATTTATACTAAAGGAGATATATATCAGGGAGAATTCACAGCCATAGATGGAAGTAAGCAAATTTCTGAATTTATGGTATCTGGGGAGAGCCTCTATCTTGATGACGGTAGTGCAACCGGTTTTATAAAACCTTATTATAATAACAAATACAGTTTTGTAGCATTACTTCCCAATGAAGGGATAACCATAGAGAATTATATTAACAATCTTTCAGGTGAAGAGTTATTGAAAACAATTAGAAGTCCCGAGATGACTGTAGTTAATACCACAATGCCCAAATTCAGTTATGAATATGAAATAAGGTTAAATGATATATTAAAAAACATGGGTATGTCAGATGGTTTTAACCCTACTAAAGCCAGCTTTACAAGAATGGGTAGATCATCTAGGGGGAATATCTATATAGGTGAAGTACTCCATAAAACCTTTATTTCATTGGATGAACTGGGTACTAAAGCCGGGGCGGTAACAAAAGTTGAAATGAAGGACGAAAGTGCAATAATGGATATGAAAATTGTTAAATTGGATAGACCATTTTTATATGCCATTATTGATAATTCTACAAAGTTGCCATTATTTATTGGAACTCTTATGGACCTAAAAAAATTAACTTATTATTCAATAACCTATGGTAATCGGCAGAGAACTGTTTATAATAAAAAATATACAAAACTATACATAATTATGATATGATTGTCTTGCTACCAATTAAAACCAATAAGTCTCCGGGGAGGGAATATGTATAAGGTTTTTTTAGTGGAAGATGAAATTATAATTCGAGAAGGTATAAAGAACAAAATTCATTGGCAAGAAGAAGGCTTCAAAATTGTAGGGGACGAAAGTGATGGAGAATTGGCTTATCCGCTGATTATTAAGGAACAGCCGGATATCTTGATTACAGATATTAGAATGCCATTCATGGACGGACTTGAGTTATGTAAATTATTAAAAAAGGACATGCCACAGCTTAAAATTATAATTGTCAGCGGATATAGTGATTTCGGTTATGCACAACAAGCAATTGATATCGGTGTAAGTGAGTATCTGCTTAAACCGGTAACATCAGCAAAACTGATGGCAGCAGCTAAAAATGCCGGTGCAGCAATTGAAAAGGAACGGAAGGAAAGACAGATACTTGAACAGTATCAGCACTTAGTTTATCAAAAACAGGGCGAGAAGAGAAAAGACTTTTTTAATGCTTTAGTAAGCAAGAAAATGTCTCTTTCACAGATTATAGAACAGGAAGAGGAACTGGGCATCAATATGGTGGCCAGTGTTTTTCGTGTTATGCTCTTTCAATTTAAAATGCCTGAGGATATGTACGAATATTCGAATGATATTGTACAATGTGAAGCAAAAATGCTGGAAGCCCTAAGAAGATTTCCTGATATAAAAGTATTTGAACGAGGCATGGATGGCTGGGCTTTTATACTACTGGGCGAAGATGAATTGCAGATTAATGCTTTAACCGAGGAGCTCTGCAATCTTTTAGTTCAAATCTGTGATAACATGGTACATTATTTTGGAGGAATTGGCCGGAGCGTCCATCGTATCCGTGATTTACAGCAGTCCTACCGTGATGCTAATAGTGCTTTTTCCCTTCGTTATTTTGAAAGCAGGGATCAGTTCTTATCTTATAATGATGTTCGTATTATTAAAGCTCAAATTGGAAATAGGATTAATGTCAGTGAGATGAATCTTGAGAAGCTTGATAGAAAACTATTGGAGGATTTCTTAAAGAGAGGCACTATACATGATATTGATGAATTTGTAAACAGCTATTTTGAGGGGTTTGGTACTAAAGCCATGGATTCAACCCTTTTTAGACAATACATCATAATGGATGGATATACTGCTATCAGTAAGTTCGTAAAGAATCTCAAGTGTCCAAAGGATAAGATAGACAGCATTTTAGGGAGCATGAATATTGTCACTGAACAACAATCCAGCTTGGAAGACTGCAATGAATTTTATAAAACCATACTAAAGAAAGCCATAGATATGCGTAATAAAAGCAGTCAGATGAGATATGCAGGGCTAATCGAACAGGCAAAGGAATATATGCATCAAAAATTTGCAATGAGTGACCTAACACTTGATAAGGTTGCATCTACAGTTAATGTTAGTCCCAATTATTTTTCTTCACTTTTTAATCAGGAGACAGGGATGACCTTTATTGAATACCTTACTGATGTTCGTATGGAAAAGGCGAAAGATTATTTAAGATGTTCTGCCAATAAGATAACTGAGATTGGATTCCTAGTAGGATATCAGGATTCTCATTATTTTAGCTACATATTTAAGAAAACTCAGAATTGTACTCCGTCAGAATACAGGTTACAGGGTAAAGTGTGAATTGAAAAAGCGAATTCACACAAGAAGAATTACGAAGTTCGTACAATGGTGCTCACTCCTAATTCTTCCGGTATTTGAACAGCTGCTAAGCAGCTGAAAGGGGAACTGGTATGATAAACTATAGTAAGGGAAAACAAATAAAATATCCTTTGAGACTAAAGCTCTCTATGGTAGCCTCTGTCATCATCATACCCATGATTATTCTAGCGGTTTACCAGATTGCAGCTTTGCATAATTATAGTACGGCATATGATGCGATAGTAAGAAGGATTACTTCTGCCAATGATTATAACCTCAATTTTAAAGAGGAAATGGACGAAAGTATGTATAAGATAGTAGTAGAAGCCGTGACCTTCGATGAAATTGATGAAAATAATGATCTGATTAATCCTTATAAGCTGATAGAAGACGCAAGAGTCAACTTTACTAATCTGAAGGAGATAACTTCTAGCAGAGATAGTCTTGATTGGATAAAACGTATCCTGCTTAACCTTGACACCTTAAAGGATAGAATCAATGAAATTCGCGATAATCTGAAGGAAACTGGCAAATACGAAGAAAATATTGAGATGTTAGAATCGGATATCTATATTCTAACCGAACTATTTCAGGAAGAAATACAGTATTACATATATTATGAAACTCAGAATTTTGAGGCTATAAGACAGAGTCTTGATGAGCAGGTAACTAATGTAATCTTGACTATGATTGTGGCATTGTCTTCCATTATAGTTGCATCTGTTTTAGTTAATATTCTTGTAACTGACAGTATAACAAAGCCAATTAGAATGTTATGCGATAAGACTGCTATGGTGGCAAAGGGGGATTTTACTACAAGGACCACCTGCGATAATCATGACGAATTAGCAATATTATCTGATAGATTTAATGATATGACTATCAAACTGGAACAACAGGTTAAAAGCATCAGATTGGAACAGGAAAACTTAAGATATATGGAATCAAAACTGCTACAGACTCAGATTAATCCTCATTTTTTGTATAATACATTAGATACAATTATCTGGCTGATAGAAGGAGAAAAGAATAAAGAGGCAATCGATATTGTTGTAGCTCTTTCTGAGTTTTTTAGGATTGTTGTGAGTAAAGGAAAAGATTTTATTAGTATTCGTGAAGAGGAAATACATATTAAAAGCTATCTGCAGATACAACAGTCGCGGTATAAGGATATTTTAAATTATGAGATTAATATCCCTGAAGAACTATACGGATATCAGATTTTGAAACTGACTTTGCAGCCACTTATTGAGAATTCTTTATACCATGGAATAAAAATGCAAAGAGCCAAAGGAAAAATAACGGTAACAGGTAAAATAATAAATGAGATTATCTGTTTTCATGTGATTGATAACGGAGTAGGAATGACTGAAGAGGAGTTAAATACTTTAAGAAAAGAAGTTGAGAAGCCGGGAAGCAAACAGAGCACTGGTTTTGGACTTGCAAATGTAAATAAACGAATTAAATTAATCTTTGGAAGTATATATGGACTGGATATACAAAGCAAAAAAGGAGAGGGCACAGATATAATGATCAAATTTCCTGCAAGATTGATGGAGAATAAGGGGATTGAGGTAGGATATGAATAAAAACTATAAAATTATATTATGGATATTATTTATCGGGTTGATAGCGCTATCCAGTTGCAGTCTGAAGCCGCTTAAGAATCTTCAAAATATTGAGTCTGAAAATACGGAGGATATTGACTCGGATTTGATTATTGTTGGTTTCTCCCAGCTTGGATCAGAATCAGACTGGCGTACAGCTAACACTAAATCAATTCAGAATGCTCTTATAAAAGATAATGGATTTTCATTGATATTTTCGAATGGAAGACAAAAGCAGGAAAATCAGATTAAGGACGTAAGAAGTTTTATTTTTCAGGAGGTAGATTACATAGTAATTGCACCAGTAACGGAGAACGGATGGGATACTGTACTAACTGAGGCGAGAGAAGCAGGTATTCCTGTAGTTATAGTGGACCGTATGATAGATACTGAGGATGAAAGTCTTTATGTAGCATGGGTGGGTACAGATAAATATGAAGAAGGCCTAAAAGCTGGACTATGGCTGGAACAAGATCAGAAGACACAAGAGATTGAGGAAAATGCTATAGAGAAGGAAGAAGCCTTATCAGAAGGAGTAGAATCTCTAGAGGATAATTATGAAAAAACAGATATTTTAAATATCGTTGTACTTGAAGGTACCTTAAATTCGACAGCTCAGATTGGACGCTCAAAAGGCTTTGAGGATATAGCTAGTCGCCACGAGAATTGGAATATAATCGCCCGTGAAAGTGGTGAATTTACTAAAGCAAAGGGCAAGGAAGTAATGATGAAATTTTTACAGGAATATGATGATATTGATGTATTAGTTTCACAAAATGATGATATGACATTTGGTGCTATTGAGGCCATTCAAGAAGCAGGGTTAACATGTGGAGTAAACGGTCAAATAACCATTATTTCCTTTGATGCGGTATCAAAGGCCTTTGATATGATGGAAGCCGGATTTATTAATGTAGTTATTGAATGCAATCCTTTACAAGGGCCGCCAATAGCGGAGATAATCGGTCGCTTAGAAAAAGGTGAAAAGGTTCCTAAGATATCCTATGTGGAAGGGCAGGTTTTTGAAGCAAAAAACGCTGGCAAAGAACGTATAGGTCGAACTTACTAAAAACGTAAAAAATCAAACAAAAAAAATAAGAATCTTAACCAATAATTTTTTGCTATTTGAAAGACAGTAAAAACGACAACAATTATAGGAATAATTTCCGTATTTTTATTATTAGATATTGAATATACTTGGACCTGTAACAAGTATATTCAATTTTTTTATCCTTAGGATATTACATCCTATACGATAGAAATAAAAATGATGGGAGGATTTTTATATGAAAAGATTAGTTTCTGTTGTTCTAGTGCTTATGATCGTATTCTCTTTTGCTGCATGTGGCAAAGGTAGCAAAACTACAGACACAAAAGACAAAAAATTAACGATTGGTGTTGTGCAGACAAACGCAAATGAGTCAGATTGGCGTACTGCGAACACAATATCATTCAATGAGGCTTTCAAGGAAGCCGGATTTATAACAAAGATGGTTTTTGGTGAGGGTGACCATGCAAAACAGATTTCACAGGCACAGCAGCTTATTCAAGAAGAGGTTGACTATCTTGTTGTCTTAGGTCTTCAATCTGCAGGCTGGGAAGATGTAGCAAAAGCAGCTAAAGAAGCTGAAATACCATTTATAATGGCTGATCGTAAGCTCGAATTATCTGAGGATCTTTACACCGCTATGGTTTGCTCTGATTTCGAAGAAGAGGGTAATAAGGCTGTTGATTGGCTGAAGAAGCAGGCTCTTGATGTTACTAAGATTGTTGTGCTTGGCGGTGACACAGGTTCTTCCGCTCAGCTGGGTCGTTCCAAGGCTATTGAAGACGGTGCAAAGGCAAACGGCTGGGAAATAGTATTCAACCAAAATATGAAAGGTTGGGACGAAACTCTTGCAAAGCAGGCAGTTGCTGATCTAATCGCTGCAGGTACAGATTTTACAGTTATCTATGCTGAGAATGACAACATGGCACGTGGTGCTTGCGACGCTATGGATGCTGCCGGTATTACATACGGAAAGAACGGCGATGTTAAGGTTATCGCATTTGATGCAAATAAGTGGGCACTTGAGAAGGTTCTTGCTGGTGAATTCAATCTTGATGTAGAATGTAATCCTCTACATGGACCACGTATCGTTAAGCTTATTAACTCACTTGAGGCTGGTGAAAAAGTTGCAAAGGATGCCTATGTAGATGAGGAAATGTTTGATTGTGACACCATCACAAGGGCAATTGTAGATGCACGTAGTTATTAATTTGGTCTTGTTTTAATTGAAAATCCCTCCGATTTTCAATAGGTATAAAGGGGAATAGTAAATCGAAATGCGCGGCGCAGATTATGTGGATATTGTTCGCAGATTCCGGCACCGCGCATTTCTCTGATACAATACTCTAACACATTATCATAACTAAATAGGAGGTAAAACCTCCCTAACTGAGGAGGT
>SHOH01000033.1:0-15782 GCA_004294845.1 Anaerolineaceae bacterium | reverse complement strand
AGGAGGTAAAACCTCCCTAACTGAGGAGGTTTGGAAAAATAAGATGCAGGAAACAGTACTAACCATGCAAGGTATTTATAAAAGCTTTCCTGGCGTCAGGGCTTTACAAAATGTGAATTTTACTTTATGTGAAGGTGAAATCCATGCCTTGATGGGTGAAAACGGTGCAGGAAAGTCCACTCTTATTAAGGTTTTGACCGGTGTATATTCTAAAGACGCCGGTGAAATCTATATTAAGGGAGTGAACAAACCGGTACATATAAAATCACCCCAAGAAGCCCATAAGCTCGGGATAAGCACTGTATATCAGGAAATAACTCTGTGTCCTAATCTTACGGTTGCTGAAAATTTGTTTATCGGAAGATGCGATGATATATTCGTGGACTGGAAAGCGAATAACAATAAGGCAGAAAGTATTCTGGAAGGTCTAAAGATACCTGCCAAACCAACACAGCAATTATCAAACTGTTCCATAGCGGTACAGCAGATGGTAGCTATTGCCCGTGCCGTTGATATGGACTGCAAGGTCTTAATACTTGACGAACCCACCTCATCTTTGGATGAACAGGAGGTCGATAAGCTGTTTACATTGATGCGTGAACTAAAGGCTAGAGGAGTAGGTATAATATTTGTAACCCATTTCCTTGATCAAATGTATGAGATATGCGATAAAATTACAGTTTTGCGAGGCGGTGAGTTTGTAGGCGAATATCAAGTTTCGGACTTACCCAGAGTTGAGCTTGTTGCCAAAATGATGGGCAAGGAGCTTGGTGATCTGGCTGATATACATAATGAAGCACAAACTCGTACCGAAGAAGCTGAGGATACAATAATCGAAGCTGAAGGGATTTCAAGCACTTCCGGAATAAAGCCATTTGATTTTAAGGCATATAAGGGCGAGGTAACGGGCTTCGCAGGTTTACTTGGCTCCGGCCGTAGCGAATGTGTCCGTGCAATCTTCGGCGCAGACAAGGTTGTAGGAGGTAAGCTAAAAGTCAAAGGCGAGAATGTGAACATCACTTCGCCAATTAAAGCCATGAAGAAAGGAATCGGATATCTTCCTGAGGATCGACAGCGGGATGGTATTATTGGAGACTTGTCAGTGCGGGAGAATATCATTCTTGCGTTACAGGCTATGAGAGGTTTTTTTCGTCCCTTTACCAGGACTCAGGCGCAAGCCTTTGCAGATGAATATATCAGTATGTTAGGAATTAAAACTGCATCAGCGGATACCCCGGTAAGCTCTTTGTCAGGGGGAAATCAACAAAAGGTAATTCTTGCCCGTTGGTTGCTCACTCATCCGGATTATCTTATTCTTGATGAGCCTACCCGTGGAATTGATATAGGTACCAAGGTCGAAATCCAAAAATTAGTTCTAAAGCTTGCCTCTGAGGGCATGAGTATCACATTTATTTCGGCCGAGATTGAGGAAATGTTACGTACATGCTCAAGATTAATTGTTATGCGTGACCTGTATGTAGTTGGAGAATTAGAGGGTGATGATATGACGCAGGATAAAATTATGTATACCATAGCGGGGGTGAGTAAAACAGATGACCAGAAATAATAAGAAAGCTGATAGCAGCCGCGTGGTATCTGCTTTTAAAGCTATTATTAAGCACAAATTATTTATTCCCATTGTATTTTTAGTGTTTTTATTATTAATAAATATATTCATCAAACCGGGATTCCTAAGAATTAGTTTGGGCAGTGACAGTAGCGGTAATCCTGTCTTGATTGGTAATCTTGTCAATATCCTCAATAATGCTACTGAGCTTGTTATTCTTGCAATTGGAATGACTTTGGTGACAGCCTCATCAAGAGGTCAAGACATCAGTGTAGGTTCTACAATCGCCATAGTCGGAGGAGTGATTATGCGAGTTCTGTGTGGGAGTGAAACTCAGCCTGTTGAATTAATGGCACCTATTATTATTGCCTTTTTATTAGGCTGCCTTGCCGGTATGGCTTGCGGAGCCTTTAACGGAATACTTGTATCCAAATTCAATATACAGCCTATGGTTGCAACGCTGATACTCTTTACGGCAGGACGTTCGATAGGCTCTATGGCTATGGGAGGTCTTAAACCCAAAGCCGTGGCCAGCTTCGGGTATTACGGTAATTTTATTCCTGGCTTTCCAATCCCTACTCCGATACTAATTACGGTTATTGTTGTCGCCATAGCTTTTTACATGCTCAAAAAAACTAACCTTGGCTTATATACTAGGGCTGTGGGTATCAATGATAAATCTTCAAAACTAAACGGTCTAAACCCTGCCCGAATCAAGCTTTTATCATATGTTATTATGGGTCTATGCGTGGGCATAGCCGGATTCGTACAATCTAGTAGAGTGCAAACCGTAAATCCCTATACAATCGTACCTGGAATTGAAATGGATGCTATATTGGCAGTTGCCCTTGGGGGTAATTCGCTCGGTGGCGGAACACTTAATATAGCGGGATCGATTATCGGAGCCTATACTATCCAGTCTTTGACCTCTATGCTGACTACGCTTAACGTTAATACTAATGCCTTACCGGTATTTAAAGCAGTAATAATTATTATACTTGTTGCCATCCAGACGCCGACTGTGAAAAGCTTTTTTAGCAAGAAAAACCGATTTCCTAAATTGACTACAGGCAGTGGAAAGGAGGTTGTTTAGTATGATAAAACGCAAAGAGTCTCCTACTGATACGGCCTTTTTATTGGCGATTACAATATCAATGTTTATTGCATTCTATGTGCTATCTATAATATTCCTTGGAGATAAAGGCTTCAATAAGATTCAGATGTTCTTTAATCTACTAAATGAAAATGCCGCCTTGATTGTTATTGCCTGTGGATTATCAATTGTTATGATAACAGGCAGTATTGATATCTCTGTAGGTGGATCTACAGCGCTTATTTGCACATCCTGTATAGTTTGCCTCAACAATTATGGATTTAACTTTTTTACGGCTCTCATTCTAGCCTTAGGGATAGGTATAACATTTGGAGCGATTCAAGGATATCTTATCGCATATATGGAGATGCAACCATTTATAGTTACCTTAGCAGGTATGTTCTTAGGTCGAGGCTTGGTTGCCTTGATAGAAGTCAATCAGATTCAGGTTAATAATAAGGGCTTTGAGCTCTTGTCAGGTGCGAGAATACAGATTCCATTTTTAGGTGATATCAATAAGAAAGGTGTTTTTATTCAATCAAAATTGGAATATGGTGTTCTTGTAGCGATTATTATAGTCTTCGTAATGTTCTGGTTACTAAGAAAAACCAGTCTAGGACGTAGCTTTTACGCTGTGGGTGGTAATTCTCAAAGTGCTTTGATGCTTGGAATAAATGTTAAAAAAACTAGGTTTAATGCTCATTTACTTTGTGGTTTATTAGCCGGTATCGGTGGTTTCCTATATCTTTTTCACACTCGTTCCGGCTCAGTTCAGCAAGCAACAGGCCTTGAGATGGATGCTATTGCCGCATCCATAATTGGAGGGACACTGCTTACCGGAGGTGTAGGTAATATTTTCGGCACTCTGTTTGGTGTATTAACAAGCGGAATAGTATTACTGATAGTTACTGCAATAGGCAGCCAAGATCCATGGTGGCCGCAGATTACACGGGCGGCAATGCTGTGCTTCTTTATAGTACTTCAGAGTGTAATTTGTTCGAGAAAGAAGAAGTAATGATTATATATTTTTATTAATCTAATAATTTATATATGTAGGGCGACCATTTTGGTCGCCTTATTTAATATAATAGTATTGTTATTACATCATATTAAAGTTAAAATAATAATATCAAAGTAAAAATCAAATAAGATAGGAGAAGTACAAATGATAAAACAGTCACTTAATGGTATCTGGGAATTACGCAGATCAAACCAAGAAGAAAGACTTAAAGCTAATGTACCAGGCAGTGTATATCAAACCTTGTTAGAGAATGAGAAAATGGAAGATCCCTTTTGGAAGGATAATGAAGATAAGGCTTTGGAGTTAATGCAGTTTGATTATGAATATATATTAAACTTTGATGCCGACGAGAAAATGTTGGAATGTAAATGTAGAGAATTAGTCTTCGATGGTATAGACACTATAGCAGAAATTTATCTAAATGATAATAAATTAGGAAATACTGATAACATGCACAGACAATGGCGCTTTTCAGTAAACAGCTGTCTTCGAAAAAAGGATA
The DNA here is from genome assembly GCA_004294845.1 of Anaerolineaceae bacterium. Classification (GTDB taxonomy): domain Bacteria; phylum Bacillota; class Clostridia; order Lachnospirales; family Lachnospiraceae; genus Mobilitalea. The sequence continues at coordinate 11,599 of SHOH01000033.1, read as the reverse complement.
ATGAGCTTAGAGTTATCCTCTACTCGCCGACCAAATATATAGAAGAAGCATATAAAAAATGTATTTCAGATGGTTCGTCGGATGCTATGACAGGATTTGCCAATATAAGAAAAGCCCACTATATGTATGGTTGGGATTGGGGTCCTCATCTTCCTGATGCAGGAATCTGGCGTAATGTATATCTGGAAGCAAATGATATAGCGAAAATCAATAGTTTATACATAAGACAGGAACACAAGGAAGGTAATGTTACACTTAGATTTGAAGTAGATCAACTCTTGTATAGGGACTGTAAGACTGAATATACTCTTCATATCACAGATCCGGATGGTAATAAAAAGACATGGAGCAATTCGCCGGAAAAAATTAAAATTGATAATCCTAAACTATGGTGGCCAAACGGACTTGGAGAACAACCTCTTTATAAGGTAGAAATACATCAATATGTAAACGGTGTAAATACAGATAGCTATAAGACCATGATTGGTCTTCGGACATTAACTATGTACATCGAAGATGATGAATGGGGAAGTAGTTTTGCTCATCGGATAAATGGAATAGATTGTTTTGCAATGGGTGCAGATTATATACCAGAGGATAATCTACTTGGACGCGTCAACCGTGATACTACTTACAAACTTCTACAACAATGTAAAGATGCTAACTTTAATACCATTCGGGTATGGGGTGGCGGTTATTATCCGGATGATTGGTTTTATGAAATATGTGATGAATTAGGCCTTATGGTATGGCAGGATTTTATGTTCGCCTGTGCTGTCTATGAGCTGACTGAAGAGTTTGAAGAAAACATCAGTATTGAGATTAAAGAAAATATTATTAGAATTAGAAATCATGCTTGCTTGGCGTTATGGTGTGGAAATAATGAGATGGAGGCTTTTGTTAAGGAGGGGCTATGGGTGACGAGACCTTCACAAAAAGCACATTATATAATGATGTATGAATATATAATACCAAAACTCATAAAGCAGTATGATCCGGATACCTTCTATTGGCCGTCTAGCCCCTCGTCAGGAGGATCATTTGACGATCCAAGTTCTGCAGATAGAGGAGATGTGCATTATTGGGCTGTCTGGCATGGTAATTTACCATTTTCAGATTATCGAAATTACTATTTTAGATACATGTCTGAATTCGGATTCCAGGCATTTCCCAGTGTTAAAACAATAGAGACTTTTACAGATGATGAAAGAGACAAAAACATATTTTCCTATGTTATGGAAAAACATCAAAGAAACTTCTCGGCAAACGGAAAAATAATGAATTATCTTCAGCAGACCTACCTATATCCTACCAAATTTGAAACATTGATTTATGCGTCACAGCTCTTACAGGCAGAGGCGGTTTCATATGGTATTGAGCATTTTAGACGAAATAGAGGGCGGTGCATGGGAGCCATATATTGGCAGTTGAATGACTGCTGGCCAGTAGCTTCATGGTCATCAATCGACTACCTGGGAAGATGGAAAGCACTTCATTATTATGTCAAACGTCTTTTTGCACCTCTGATGATTTCCTGTGAGGAAGAGGGGATGTTAACACAAAACATGAATATCAATGATGCTAAATTTGCTATACAACCATCGGCAAGACTAAATGTGGTAAATGAAAGTAGAAAAGATCGTATAGTAGAAGTGAGATATTCATTACGCAAAAACACAGGAGAAATTATACAGCAATATAAAGAAACACTAAGTGTAAACTCGCTTAGTAGCACATGGTTAGAAAAAAAAGAATTTCATGATATAGATATTTTTAAAACCTACTTTAGCTATGAATTATATGAAGAGGGCTTATGTGTATCTGAGGGAAGTGTAATTTTCTCTGTGCCTAAGTATTTCCAATATATAGATCCGAAATTGTCCTACGAGATTGACGGGGACAGTATTAAAGTGAAGGCTGATACTTATGCAAAATCTGTACAGATTCTTAATGATAACGAGGATTTAATATTATCTGATAATTATTTTGATATGAATCCTGGAATAAAAACTGTAAAAATTATAAAAGGTAATGTAGAAAATTTGAGATTATCTAGTGTATATGATATTAGATAAAACATTATTAAAATAGTGATCCACCTAGAATTCTTTATTACCTTCAAAAAAATCAAGTAAATTCTGTAAAAGCGGATAATTGCTTGATTTTTTTATTAAATAAAAAATAAATTATTATAATAGTACAAAAGCTTTGCTGAATTTATCAAATTATAATGAATATTAGTAATTATGCACATGTTAAACGTTACATAAATGCCAAGGTATCATGATATAACACAAAGAAATCTAGTGTAAATGTATTAAAATAGAAATAAAATGGTTATAATAGGCACCAAAAATGAAAAAATATATAAAATATTATAAATTATTTTAAATTAGTGTTGCGCGATTTATTAACATGGTATAAAATGAAGTTAAATAAGTTAAACGATTAACAACTAACAATTAATCAAGCTTATTAAATACAAATAAAGGAAGACGGAGACGAGATGAAAAAATTAACTTTAATTCCGCCAAACAATATAATTATTATGGATGCATTTTGGGACAGATATGTCCGGCTTGTAAAAAATATCATTATTCCTTATCAATGGGATATTCTAAATGACAAGCTTGAAAGTGTTAAACCTAGTCATTGTATTGAAAATTTTAAAATAGCAGCAGGAAGAGTCGATGGTGAGTTTTATGGAGCTGCATTTCAGGACTCTGATTTATCAAAATGGATTGAAGCAGTTGCTTTTTCATTAGCCACACATCCTGACAAGGAATTAGAGAAGTTGGTGGACGAAGTAGTAGATTTAATTGAGGAAGCTCAGCAGGATGATGGCTATCTTAATACATATTATACGATAAAAGGCTTAGAATATAGATTTACTAATCTGAGAGAGGGACATGAGTTATATTGTGCAGGACATCTAATGGAGGCAGCTGTAGCCTATTATAAGGCGACAGGCAAACACAAACTTTTAAATATTGCCGAACGATTTGCTGATTTGATATGTGATGAATTCTCAGAAGATAAGAACTCTAAAGGATATCCGGGGCATCAGGAAGTCGAAATCGGATTGATTAAGCTTTATGAAGTAACAGGCAAAACCCATTATCTGGAACAAGCCAGGCTTTTTATTGAAAGACGAGGAGAAAAGCCCAATTACTTTATGGAAGAGATAAAAGGTCCAAGATTCGAACAGATTTTCAATGAATTTACAGATTATGACCTTTCATATGCCCAATCACATCTGCCTGTGAGAGAGCAAATGACAGCAGAAGGGCATGCGGTAAGAGCGGTATATATGTATAGTGCAATGGCTGATCTTGCTGCGGCATACGATGATGTAAGCCTGCTAGATGCTTGTAAAGTATTATGGAATAATATTACTCATAAGAGAATGTATATCACGGGAAGCATAGGAAGTTCAGGGATTTTGGAGCGTTTTACGACTGATTATGATTTGCCCAATAATTGCAACTATTCAGAAACATGTGCCTCCATAGGCCTAGCTCTTTTTGGAAGGAGAATGGCACAGATAACAGGAGAAAGTGCATATTATGATGTTGTTGAGAGGGCATTATACAATACTGTATTATCAGGAATTGCTATGGATGGAAAAAGCTTCTTCTATGTTAATCCGCTCGAAGTATGGCCTGACAATTGTCTGCCTAGAACATCTAAAGAGCATGTAAAACCGGTAAGGCAAAAATGGTTTGGAGTGGCTTGCTGTCCTCCTAATGTTGCCCGTACATTAGCTTCATTAGGAGAGTACATATATTTTAATGAGAGCAATTCTATCTGGGTTAATCTATTTATATCCAGTGAGGCAAATGTTATTATTAATAATCAAGAAGTAAGCATTAGTATGCAGACAAACTACCCTTATGATGGCTATATCAGAATATCTAGTAACTGTGAAAAATCCACAATGGGTAAATTACTTCTGCGAATACCTGATTATATTAATAAATATAAGGTGTTTGTTGATGGAGAACAAATTAATGAAATTATTATTAAGAATGGCTATTGCATACTTGAGCTAGAGTTTTCCAATCAAATAATTGAACTTGACTTTGATATTAGTCCACGTATTGTAAGGGCAAATCCTTTTGTGAAAGAGGATATAGGTAAAGTGGCAATTATGAAGGGTCCGCTTGTATATTGCATGGAAGAAGTCGATAATGAATCCAATTTACCTGCTTATTATATAGATTCATCTTCCGATCTAGAGGAGTATTATGATAAGGATCTGCTGGGCGGAACCATGGTAATCCAGTGTCAGGGAAAGAAGGTTAGACAGGATGAATGGGATGAGAGTAAGCTTTATTCAGAGCGAAAAATTAATTATGAAGATAAGACATTAACGTTTATTCCTTATCCATTTTGGGGAAACAGAAAAACCGGGGAAATGGTAGTGTGGATTAAGGAATAAGTCAGCTAGTGATTATGCGCAACGGTTGTTGCTGTGTAAATATATAATAAAAAGGAGAGGGAAAATAATGAAAGCAATGAAAAAAGTACTTGTTTTACTTCTGACAGTAATAATGGCTTTTGGTATGATGGCTTGTGGTAAAGACGACAAGGATACTTCAAAGGATCTTCCAAAGACACAGGATTCTGATTCAGGTAAGAAGGACACTCCATCTGATGTAGGCTCTACTGAGAAGGTAAAACTCACCTTTTCAATCTGGGGCGGTCAGGACGAACAAGCTAATACTCAGATAACAGTTGATAAGTTCAACGCTTCGCAGGACAGAATAGAAGTAGAAGTATTAGCTATACCTTGGGAGAATTATTTGACTAAACTAAACTCCATGGCTACTGCTAATGAATTACCTGACACCGGAATGATGATGGAAACTGCAGTTATTCCATATGCTAAGGAAGGTATGTTTGCAGATGTTAGTGATATGTTTAAGGGACAAAAGGTTTTAGACAGCCTAGCCTTCACTTATGATGGTGAAATAATGGCTTATTCATCAGCTAATGAAGTATTATTGTTATTCTATAACAGAGATATGTTTGATGCAGCGGGTATACCATACCCTCCAGCTGATGCAGCTAATGCATGGACTTGGGATGAGTTTGTACAGACTGCGAAACTCTTAACGCTTGACAGTAGCGGGAAAAATGCTACAGAAGCAGGCTTTGATGCTAATAACATAGTTCAATATGGATGTAGTGTTGAGAACCTGATGTGGCAGTTGGAAGTATGGGCTATTAGTAATGGTGCCGGATACTTCACAGAGGATGGTAAAGAACTCATAATTGATGACCCTGCAACCATTGCGGCTCTTCAAGAAGTTGCTGATTTATACCTAGCCCACAAAGTGGCTCCTTTATCTACAGGTGCAACTGATGATGGTATTCCTCGTACGATTATATCAGGCACTGTTGCAATGGCTACTAATGGGCAGTGGAATGTCGGTACAAGTTTAAAATCAGCCAAAGATGAAGGTCTTAATTATGGTGTTGGTGTATTGCCATATATGAAGGAAAAGGTTACAATTTGCACAGGGGGACCTACAGTTGTATTTGCACAGAGTAAGCATCCTGAGGAAGCAAAGGAATTTTTAAGCTGGTATAATAGTATTGAGAATTCCTGGAAACTTATTGAAGACGGTATCTGGATGCCAATATTTGAAGAGTATTATACTGATGAATCTTTAACACGTAAGTGGGTTGAGAATGAGGCATTCCCTCCATATGAGGAGTACAAATCCGCTGTAGTAGATTATGCTGTTAATAATACCAAACGAGCAGCCTGGTACTACACCAATAATATCGACAACTTCTATGCAGTACTTGGATCAGTACTTGGCGAGGTATGGACCGGCGGAGACACGGTTGAAAATGCTATAACAAGTAATATTGACGTATTAAGAGATGCCTTCGAGGGCAGATAATCATTTTGATATTTAATAATTAATCTGGATAGGTGGTCGCTCTTTTATTAGAAAATTGTGACCACCTTTCTAAAAAGACTAAGAGGTATTATTATGAACAGACCATTAAAAAAATCAAAACGACGTCGTTCGCATATAAGTGCTAAAGAGGAGCGTACCGCATACCTTTACCTTATTCCTGCTTTTATAGGATTGATTTTTATTACTTACTTACCTTTACTAGGTGTATTTGGAATAAGCTTTTTTGAATGGAAGGGAATAACATCGCCTAAATTTAATGGTATAGATAATTATGTCAGATTATTTACCAAGGATTTTTTCTTTGTAGACTCTATTAAAGCGACTGTATATTTTGCCTTAATAGCAGTATTAGGAAGCATGATTTACTCTTTGATAATAGCTATGTTGCTGAACAGAAAAATCCCTGCCAGGGGATTCTTTAGAGCCATATTTTATGTACCCTATGTCTTACCTGCAACGGCTGTATATATTGGTTGGTCATGGTTATATGAGACTAACTTTGGACTATTCAATTACCTTCTTGCAAGAATAGGAATTAACAAAGTACAGTTTTTAGCTAGCTCCAGGTTAGTTGTACCTTCACTGGCAGCAATATCTGTCTGGTTATCCGGCAATCTGATTGTAATATTCTTGGCAGGGCTTCAGAACGTTCCCAGAATATATCATGAGGCGGCTGAAATTGACGGTGCAAATGCATGGCAACGCTTTCGCAATATAACCATTCCCTGTATGACACCGATAATTTTCTATAACCTATTGATGAGTCTGGTGACTAATATGCAGATAGTTGTGCCGGCATTATCCTTAACTAATGGTGGTCCCGGAAATTCTTCAATGTTTATGACATATCTTATGTACAGATATGCTTTCCTTAATAATCAAATTGGTTACGCATGTGCAATATCGTTTATCTTCTTTTTAATAATTGCCATATTTACTGCTATCTTATTTATTACATCAAAAAGTTGGATTTTTTATGAGGGAGGCGACTAAAATGAAAGAAAATAGATCTAATGTCTTTAAGAGTCGTAAGCGGAAGGAAAAGATAGCCTCTGTTATTTCTCTCATAATTATAATTATTATGGCATTTGTTGTACTTTTTCCTATTTGGTGGATACTTCGTACTTCATTAATGACGAATGCAGAGATATATAAGTATCCCCCCTTATTTTTTCCCAGTGAATTTCGAATCTCAAACTATCAGAAAACACTTGAAGTATTTGAATTCTGGAAATATTTATTTAATACAATGACTATTATTGTACCGGCTGTAATTGGAGGAACGCTAACAGCGACACTTTGTGGATATGCATTTGCAAGGCTTCGCTTTAGAGGTAAGCGATTTTTGTTCTCGCTTTGTGTTGGATCAATGCTTTTGCCATCAATGGTTACACTTATTCCTCTATATATCATGTGGACAAAGGGACTTGGACTTGTAGATAGCTATTTACCTATGATTCTTCCGTATTTCACCGGCGGTGGTGCATTCAATATATTTCTGATACGTCAGTTTATTATGACTGTACCTCGTGAGCTGGATGAAGCAGCTACTATAGATGGTGCGGGACGATTCCGTATTCTTACAAATATTATTGTACCTGCTATTAGGCCTGCTATGATTGTTGTCGCTTTACTGATATTTATTACTTTATGGAATGATTTGCTTCAGCAGACAGTATACATAAACTCCAGTGATAAATTCACAATTGCAATTGGACTTACTAACTTTAGAGGTGCACTAAAGGCCGACTGGTCATTGACTATGGCAGCAACCTGTATGTCCTTTGCACCCGGTGTATTATTTTATCTAATCGGTCAAAAGTATTTCGTGGAAGGAATTGTTATGACAGGAATGAAAAATTAGTAACATTCATAAACCAAAAGAGGATAATACATATGAAGAATCTGAAAAAACCACATAAGAAATTAGGTAAAACAATTGATTATGATCATAGTCAGAATAATATAGATAAAGTAAAGCCTTATAAAAGTATCCGTATGAAAATATTCGGCGCTTTTTTGATATCAGTATTTCTGATAGTTATATTGGGCACGGTTTCTTATAATAAATTTTCAAGTTCTATTATTAAGAGTAGTGAAACTTCTACTATGAATTCGCTGGATTTTATGGGTGAATATTTATCTATTGTGTTTGAAACACAAAAATCTTCGGCAAGGGATTTTGTGCTTAATAGAAGCCTGATTGATTACTATGCCGGAAAATATAATGATTCTGTCTCTGATAGAATAGCTGCAGAGAGAACAATTGTGGATTCGATTGTGCAGATTCAGCTTACCAGTAAATATATTGTGGAAGCCTATATTACGGGAGATAAGGGAACGTGGATATCTACAATGGGTAAGGTGTCAAGTACATATAATGATATAGCTGAGGTTAATTCTATTAAATCCTTTATAGATTCCGGTTTGGACGAGGGATGGATAGGCAGACATGATGATCTCTATGAAGTTGTAGACACTAATGTATTTAAAATTCCACGGGATCTAGGATTGGCTTATATAAGGTATTTTTATAATACCAATGGTGAAAAGCTTGGACTGGTAATGATAGATATATCAAAAAGCTTTATTGAAGAAACCATAGAGAAAAATGAGTTACCTGACGGAAGTATTGTGGGGTTTGTTGCCTTAGATGGCAATGAGATTATAATAGGAAGTGAAAACGATGAGTTTAAGTTTTCTGATCTGGGCATTCAATTTAGTGAGCGTGATGAAGATGGTCATATCAAAGGTTTAGAGTATATTGATTATAGCGGACAGGAGTATCTGTTTGTTTACTCAGGAATTGATGAGAGTGGATCGACTGTATTTGCTATGATACCAAAATCCGAGATTATATCTACTGCAAATGTTGTGAAACAAACTACAGGAACTCTTGCTACTATAGCTGCTATTATTTCTATTGCCTGTGCAATGTTTATATCTAAGGGCATAAGTGGTTCTATATTTAAAGTAAATGGGATTCTGCAAAATGTTGCCGGTGGTGATTTGACTGGAAGAATTGAATTTAAAAGTGAAGATGAGTTTAAATACTTAGGAAGAGCCATTAATATGATGCTTGATAGTATGAGCGCATTAATACGAAAGGCTGGTACAGTTAGTGGTGGGGTTGCAGAATCTGCCGGTGAATTTAATTCGAAATCAGAAAACATAGTGGAATCTGCTCATGGTATCAATGAAGTAGTGAAAGATATAGAAGAGGGTATAAATGATCAGGCAGAACAGGCTTCTAATTGTACAATCCAAATGAGTGAACTTGGAGAGCAAATTTCTCAAACATATATGAATACAGAAATGATAGAAACACTTGTAAAGAATACTCAGGATATGGCGAACTATAGTATGGATATTATTAAGACACTGAGTGAAACTTCTGAAATTACAAATACAATGACTCAGACTGTAGTAAGTGATATTCAAAATCTAGATAAAGATTTAAAATCTATTGCTGAAATTGTTAATACAATAAATAATATTGCTGAGCAGACAAAGCTGCTGTCACTTAATGCTTCTATAGAAGCGGCAAGAGCAGGACATGCAGGAAGGGGCTTTGAAGTTGTAGCACAAGAGATTAGGAAATTGGCTAATAGCAGCTCAGTCTCAGCTAATGAAATTAACACTATAGCATCAGAAATTCAAAAGCAGACTTCAATTACTGTTAACAATGCAGTGACTGCCGAGACAAGCATTTATAAGCAGAGAGATGCCTTGGGGGAGAGCGTAAAAGCCTACCAAAGCATTAATAGCAATGTAGATGAATTAGCAGATAAATTTACCCAGATTCTTAGCAGTGTAAGAATTATGGAGAACAAGAAGAATATTACCTTGGATTCAATGTCAAATATTACAGCAACTCTTGAAGAAACTGCGTCAGCGTCGACAGAAATGAAAAGAACTGTTGAAAGACAACTGGAGCTTGCTCATATGCTAAAAGAATCCGCTGAAGAGTTAGGCATGAATGCGGAAGGTCTTTCTGACAATATCAAAATATTTACCGTATCTTAGATCATCATAGTGGATTCTCTTTCTATAATTGTACAATCAAGTAGAACCTCTCCACTTTCAGGGGAAGGTCTACCTTCAATCTTATCTATTAAAATAGCCGCTGCTGTCTGACCGATTTCATATAAGGGTAATTCGACAGTCGTAAGAGTCGGACGGCAAACGGTACTAACTTCTCTATTATCAAATCCGATTAGTGCCAAATCACGACCAACAACTATATCATTCTTGTTACAATAATCTATAATACCTATAGCCATCAGGTCATTTTGGGAGACTATGGCTGTAACCCCATTCTTTAACAGGTGGTTTGTTAGCATATAACCGGAATCTCTATTCCAATCGCCCTGGACAGTTAGTCGGGGATTATATGGAATGCCTGCATCATATAATGCTTCTTGATATCCTGCCAGTCTATTAGTGGTATGTATACTCCCTGGCGGTCCGGTGATGAGTCCGATTGATTTGTGTCCGGCGTCTATAAGGTATTTGGCTACATCATACCCGGCTTTTTTGTCGTCATACAATACAGATGGTACAGATGAATCCGTGCTAGAGCAATATGCACATACAAAATGTGTATCTTTTGTTGCCGGTATTGATAATACCTTATGGCTGTGATTACCAATATAAAGAAGACCACCTACTTGCATGGACATCATAAAGTCTACGGCGTCATTTACAATTTTTTCGTATTGAACCTTATCAAGAATGGGATCAATTCCAAGTCGATGCAGACGTAAATTCTCTTGAAAATAATGATATCCCCTGTCCTCACAATATGCCCCGATACCATCAACAATAGAGGGAGTATTAAAAACCGTAATATCCTCGGTAATTATGCCAAGGGAATGACTCTGTTGCTTCTTTAGGTTTCGGGCTATAAGGTTTGGTCTATAATTTAGCTCTTTAGCTATAGAAAGAACAAGCTCTGTTGTCTCCTGGCTGGAACCGCCAAGACCGTTAAGTACCTTCGATACTGTAGCTACAGATACGTTAGCCCGCACTGCTATATCTTTCATATTTGCCATGCATATATCTCCTTTGTTCAAAGAATTTACTATATAGATTATTATACATGTAGGTTAAACGTTTTACAAGGGGCGAATAAAAAAATGACACCAAATTATAAAATATTCCATTTCAATTATAAAATTGTTTTTGTACGATAAACATAGATAATACTTACATATTACACAAAAAAATATACGATATCTAAAAATAAAAACATTTTTATTAAAATATCTATTGCCTATATGGTAAATTATAGATATAATGGTAGTAAATATGGTTAAATTATATAGGTTATCTTAGTGGTTTATGGTTACTTTAACCAATATTATAAAGTAGTAGGAGGGCAATAATATGAAAAAAAGATCTATGAAATTGTTGGCTCTGTTCCTATCATTAGTCATGGTCTTCGGCGCACTAACAGCCTGTGGATCCAAAGATGCTGATGATAAGCCAACCACAAAGACAGACACAGACAAGCCTGACACAAAAAAACCTGACACTAAAGAACCTACAGGAGGGGACACAAAAGATACTCCAAGTACCGATGAGGCTGGCACAGATGAACCTTTAGCAAGCGGTGAATTACCCAGAAACGAGACCATGTATTTTGGTGGTCAGCAATGGGG
>SHOH01000170.1 GCA_004294845.1 Anaerolineaceae bacterium | reverse complement strand
TCAGATTTTAGAAAACTCACCTTGAAACTATTATATTCGAAATTTTTGCTATGAATATTGTTTATAATGCTTGAAAACTTGCAAAAACTGCGATATTATGAATTAGGACGGTCTTGAAAAGAAAATTTAAGAAACTTTCGGGGGTTAATAATGAAGAGAGGATACCTGAATAAGGATTTTGAGTTTTTTTATTTGAAGGATAGAAGAAGCATAGAGTTTGAATTGCACTATCATGATTTTAACAAGATAATCATTTTTATATCAGGGAATGTTACGTATCTGATAGAAGGAAGGTCATACAAGCTTAAACCATGGGATATATTACTTGTAAGCAGCAGCGAGATACACAAAGCCATAATCGGTACCAGCGGGGCTTATGAGAGGATGATTATATGGGTCAATTCAAATTTTCTGCATAAGCATGACAGTCCGGATGGGAATTTGTTGAAATGCTTTGATATCGCTTCAAATGAGAAGCGCAATATGCTTAGGCTAAGTCCTGATATTCTAAGGCAGGGGAAATATATCCTATCTCAATTGAGGGAAGAATGTGAGGTCAGTAATTTTGGGAACCAGGTACTTAAGAACTCATTATTCCTTCAATTCATAGTATACCTCAATAGGCTTTATCTGGAACCTGCATCCACAGAGCACAAAGCTAACGGAGATTATGACGAAAGCATAGAGGTAGTAATAAATTATATAAACGAGAACATTTGTGAGGATTTGCCAATAGAAGGCTTGGCCTCAAGGTTCTATATGAGTAAGTATCATTTGATGCATAAGTTTAAAAGTCAAACAGGCTATACAATTCACAACTATATAGTCCAGAAGCGGCTAATGCTGTCAAATACTCTTATCAAATCCGGAAAACCAATAACAGAAGTATGTGCGGAATGCGGCTTTGGTGATTATTCAAGTTTTGTAAGAGCCTTTAAAAGGATGTATGGACTATCGCCTAAGAAGCATATGAAAATGGCGGAGGAATTAGAAAGAATGGAGAAATAATATGGATTGACATTTGCATTTATAGATATTAATATGATTATGATTTGCATTTATTTGTCGTGAAAAAGATTAAGATAAGTGGGGTGTGATGCTTATGAAGGCCGAAAATGGCAAGCTGAAGCTCTATGGCTTCAATAATCTTACGAAATCGTTGAGTTTTAACATCTATGATATATGCTATACAAAATCAGTAGAGGACCGTAAGAAATATATTGAATATATTGATGAACAGTACAATTCAACAAGGCTTACAAAAATACTAAGCGATGTTACTGAGATGATAGGTGCCAATGTACTGAACGTGGCTAAACAGGATTATGATCCGCAGGGGGCCAGTGTAGTACTGCTGATTTCCGAAGAAGAAGTTCCTTTTTATGTGGTTGATCCTTCATGTAATAGGGGTATTATTACTCCAATGAGGGAGAATATAGTGGGACACCTTGATAAGAGTCATGTGACTGTGCATACTTACCCCGAGAGCCATCCCCAGAATGAAATAAGCACATTCAGAGTCGATATAGATGTTACCACCTGTGGGACAGTTTCTCCGCTTAAGGCTTTGAACTATCTTATCCATAGCTTCGATTCGGATATAATTACAATCGACTATAGGGTAAGAGGCTATACCAGAGATATCCGCGGAAGGAAGCATTTTATTGACCATAAGATAAATTCTATACAAAACTTTATTGCCAATGAAACAATTAATAGATATGACCTGATCGATATGAACATATATCAATCAAACATATTCCATACAAAAATGAAGATAAGAGACATGGAACTGGACAACTACCTATTTGAGATCAAGGAAGAAGAATTGAGTTCAAAAGAGAAAAAAAAGATAGTAAAAAAGTTAGATAGAGAAATCACTGAGATTTTTTATGGTATAAATCTACCTAGTGACATAACCCGTAATATTTGCAGCAAATGAAATGCTGCAAATATAGGGATTTAGTCATATAAGTGCAAAACTTTTTTGTGAAACATAAAAGTTCAGGCACTGGGGTTTAAAACAAAGTATAATATTTTAGGAATGGCGAGCATATTATGTTTAACGTCAAAGAATTTGTATTCTGTGCGGTAAGTAAACTTTATATTCCTCCGGAGCTTACCGCATCTTCAGAAATGAAACTGCTGCATATTTCAGATACTCCCGTATCTTTTTATTCTGAGCTTAAGATACTTATAGACAGGCTGAAGCCTGCGTATATAGTGCACACCGGAGATATGGCGGATGATATAAAGCTTGGTCTTTATCCCAGCTTAATTGATGAGTACGAAAAGAGAATAAAGAAGTTGGCATGCATATTTGATGTTTCCGGGGCAAAAACTATTCTGGCCTTGGGCAACCATGATAATTTTGATATTAATAAGATGTATTTATATAATAGCTATATAATCAAGAGGACAGAAACAATAGAGATAGAAGGGAAGAACTTCAGAATAAGCCATATGCCGGAAGGAATACTTGAAGCCCCTGAACAATACAATTTATTTGGACATGATTTGACATTAAAGTATGGTTGCTCTGATGATAAGATGTATTTTAACGGAATTTCTCATATAAATATTATAGGATTAGAGTCTGGAAAGCACATTATACTGCCCTATCCATACGGTATTAACAATGCACGGCTTGGAAAAGGGAAAGTAGGGTTATGATTAAGTATTAAGGAGGGTTATGAATGTTCAGCTTGATCAGAGGAGGTCCCAAGATACTGATTTTTGAGAGCAACAGCATTGAAACTTTGAGCAATTATTTAGTTCAAGAAACAAAAGCAACTGCTTATAATCTTGTTGATGTATTCGAAAAAGCAGGTGAAGATCATACCATAATATTTATAACCGAGAAAATAACAGATGTGGTTGATTTCAGAGAAGTAGACAATGCGTTCTTAATAGCTGAAGAGCCAGACGTAATACTTTGCAATTTCTTAAATGATAGAATGGGTCATCTGATTTCCAGATCTCGGATTGCAACAAGGATAATATTATTAAGGGCAGTAGGGGATATAGAAAAGGTAATCAAGAAGATCGGAGAGGACTACAAATGTGTAGAAGGAGACTTAATGCAGGTACTTAATTCATACAATGAAAAGGGTACAATAGTTGCTTTAACTGAAAAACCTATTCATCGGATAGTAAGTGGAAAAGACATGTATACGAAGGCCTTGTTTATTGAAGAAAGATACAGACCTCTTATGAGTAGTTTAAGATCCCGAGCACTGAAATATCTGAACAGCGGGCTTGGAAACAAGGACTGGTATGAGCTTGAGATCAGGATATATGACAAGTATGGTGAATTTGATCTGCATTACACAAGACTTCTTAATATTCTGGAATCCTTGGAAATTGGAATCATATTGGGAGCATCCTGGGGAAAAGACTATCCGAGACCCATGCTGGCAATTGAGATATACAGAGTAAGGTTCTTTACCTATTATGCTCCTGTATTTATAAAAAGGATACTGTTGGGTTTGGAATTTTTGGATGATGGCACCAGAATAGTAGATTATGATCTCTTTTATAAGAGAAAAAAGATATACTGGCCTGAAGCTGTTGAAAAGGATATAAAAGAAAGAAACCTGATAGCTGCCAAATACAGAAAAGAGATATTATCTAAGCTTAGCGAGAAGGAAATTGAAGAACTGCGTGAGATGGAAGAAAAGATATTGGCGACCAGGAGAAATTCATAAACTTATTTGTTCCTGCCGCTTGTAAACTTGGATTTGCCCCATACATACATTAATAGTAAATGTGTATGGGAGTGAGTATGTATGTATGATGATGAAAAAGACGATAATGAACTGGATTATGAATTATGTGAAAGTTGCCCGTTTCAAAGGCAGCAACCACCGTTTTTCGGACCTTTCGGACCGCAATTTCAACAGCCGGGTGTAGGACCGGGCTCTTTGGAGGGTCCTCCTTCTGGACCGCCGCCTTCTGTGACACCGCAGCTTTCGGGACCACAGGGGATAGGAGTTCTTGCAATTGATCCCGGATCCATAAGAAGATGCAGATTCAGGTTTGTTTATCTGCAGCTTCGAAATGGCAGGGAATTCTGGATATGGCTGACATTTGTAGGGCGGCGCTCAATATCAGGTTGGAGGTGGACCGGACGCAGGTGGGTATACTTTGGAGTTGACCTAAGGCAGATAGAAAGCTTCTATTGTTATTAAATTATATAAAGATATGTCGGGCAATTTTGCTTGGCATATCTTTTTATTCTTGTGTGAAAAATATAGTCCCCTTATTTATTCTCCTGCATATTGTGTAGTAATTACATTTTTATATAAGGAGGAGGCTCAATGGGGATTACACTTACAGCACTGCATTGGGTGTACCTGGTTTTTATCCTGCTGGTAATTGCCTTCATTGTAATGAAAAAGGATACCAGCTTCATCTGCATTGCAGGAATTCTCGTTTTGGGGTTTATCGGAACCTCCACAATAACTCATTCGGTAACCGGGGTTTTTAACAGTTTTGCATACGCTATTAAGGAACTATTGGGTACTATACTTGTTATTTCAATAATTTACGGTATGAGTAAAGTGTTGATGAAGACAGGTATTAACGAAACTATGGTATATCCCTTTACAAGGATGATACG
>SHOH01000169.1 GCA_004294845.1 Anaerolineaceae bacterium | reverse complement strand
AGAATGCCACTTGCATTCTATATGTTGATGAAGGCAAGATCATCGAGATGGGAACTCATGAAGAGCTCATAGATAAAAAAGGTTTATACCATGAATTGTATCTTTCACAATATCAATTCCTGGAGAAATAAATCGGTACCAGGCACCGTGCCTGGCACCATACCAGAACATGTGAAGGGTGAAGTATATGAAGAGACTTTTATTAGTTGAAGATGACGAAGCGATTGCTCTGGGACTGGAGTACTCACTAAGGCAAGAGGATTATGAGGTGATTGTCTGTAATAATGCAAGCACTGCTAAGAAAGCTATTATGGATGAGGAATTTGCCATAGCTCTTCTAGACATATCATTACCTGACGGTAATGGTTTTGAGTTGTGCAAGTTATTAAAGGAGAGAAATGATGTTCCGGTGATCTTTTTGACTGCAAGGGATGATGAGGGCAGTGTGGTTATGGGACTTGATATTGGTGGGGACGATTATATCACTAAACCATTTCGCATAAGAGAATTACAATCAAGAATTCGAAGTGTACTTCGCAGAAGCGGGAAGAAACATGATGATAACCAGATATTACACTATGGCAATGTAGAGGTTAATATTGGAGAAGGTAAGGTAAGAAAAAAGGGTGAGGATTTATTTCTGACAGCCTTAGAATACAGACTTTTTCTAACATTAATTAATAATGAAGGTAGGATTATAACAAGAAATCAGCTTTTGGAAAGTATATGGGATGTATCGGGCGAATTTGTAAATGATAATACCTTGACGGTTTATATCAAGCGTCTGAGAGAAAAGATTGAGGACGACCCCCAGAATCCATCAATTATTAAAACTGAAAGAGGTCTTGGTTATAGGATTTAAGCTTTACTGTCGGATAGGACTTAGTTTATCAGACAAAGGAAGTAGAGAGATGCGCCATATTAGGAACAAAGAAGTAAAACAATTCTGTATATGTATATTTGTAATTGCTGCCATTTTATCCATTTTAAGTTTTTCTCTAAGTATATGGGCTGGGATCATGGTATTGATTACGGCCTTTTTAATGTGTATTGTATTTCAAGTATTTACCCTAAGGCGATATAAGAACCTTAGTAGTCTATCCGAATACTTAAAGAGCGTATCCTCCGGTGATTACTCAATGGATATTCGTGATAACAAAGAAGGAGAGCTAAGTATTCTAAAAAGTGAGATATATAAGGTGACCTTGATGCTCACAGAATATAATGAAAGATTGCAGCGCGATAAAATTCTCCTATCTAATCAAATGGCAGAGATATCCCATCAGCTTAAGACTCCACTAACCTCTATGATGATGATGGTGGATTTACTTCAAGATGAAAATTTGCCCGTAGACAAGCGACATGAATTCACCAATCTGATTAACGCGCAATTAGGACGATTTGATTGGCTTGTGTCATCTCTTCTTAAAATGTCTAAGCTGGATGCAGGTGTAATTAAGATGAAAAAAGACACCACTGAGGCAACTCGATTGATAGACAGTGTTGTTTCGCCATTCCTTATACCTATGGAGTTGAAAGGTATTACTCATACTATATCAGCCGATAATTTAGAGATAGTATGTGATGAGATGTGGACTAGGGAAGCGCTTATTAATATTTTAAAAAATTGTATTGAGCATACTCATAAGGGTGGTCATATATGCTTATCGGTTAATGATAATACTTTATTTTCAGAAATAATTATATCGGATAATGGGGCAGGTATTCGAAGAGAGGATTTGCCCCATATATTCACGCGCTTTTATAGAGGTAAGAATGCCTCATCAGACAGTGTGGGAATTGGCTTAGCCATGTCATATAGCATAATTAAGAGTCAGCAAGGAGACATTCAAGTTAAAAGTGAGTTGGGAAAGGGAAGTAGCTTTGCTATTCGTCTATATAAATCTGTAATATAAGACTAAGTGACAATTTTGTAATATTAATAGTCACTGAGCTGTCATCTCTATATTGTATACTCACATATGAATAAAGAACTCTGGATGATTTTTTAAGAGATGAGCGTATGATATTTGGATATAAATTCTCTTGCTTATGTCAAGTTCATTAAGAGTAAGAAGGAAGGAATGATATAGGATATGGAGATATTACGAGTAGAGAATCTTACAAAAGTATATGGCAAAGGTGATACTTCTGTTACGGCACTTAATCATGTATCATTTACAGTGGATAAAGGAGAGTTCATTGCAATAATTGGACCATCCGGCTCTGGTAAATCCACTCTACTGCATATGCTAGGAGGTGTAGATAGGCCCTCATCGGGTAAGGTATTTATTGATGGAACCGATATTTATAAGCTGAATGAATCAAAACTGGCTATTTTCAGACGAAGACAAATCGGCCTTATATATCAATTCTATAATTTGATACCTGTACTTAATGTTGAGGAGAATATTACATTACCCTTATTATTAGATGATAGAAATGTAAAACAAGATGATCTGAAAGAGCTAATAACTACCTTAGGTGTTGGGGACAGACTGGAGCATCTACCTAATCAGCTTTCGGGAGGACAGCAGCAAAGGGTCTCAATTGGTCGAGCCCTAGTGAACAATCCGGCAATTGTATTGGCAGATGAACCTACAGGTAATTTGGATAGTAAGAATAGTGAAGAGATAATCAGCCTACTTAAGCTTTATAACCAGAAATATAATCAGACGTTGATAATTATTACCCATGACGAAAAGATTGCATTACAGGCTAACAGAATTATAAGTATTGAGGATGGCCTAATTGCTAAGGACGAGGTGATTAGGTAATGAATATCATGAATAAGGTTACTTTAAAAGGATTACTAAAGAATAAAACCCGTACCATTGTCACTATTATCGGAGTAATCCTATCGGCGTCTATGATAACAGCGGTTACAACATTTATATCCAGTTTACAGAACTATATTTTAGATTATACGATAGCTAATAAAGGAGACTGGCATGGTGCTCTATATAATATAGATATGGAGGACTATAGCTCTCTTAAGGGAGATGACAGGATAGATAAGGTTGCCTTGACCCATTTGGCAGGCTATGCCATGATGGATGGTAGTATTAATTATTATAAGCCATATCTCCGTGTATTAGAGATTGATGATAGCGCATTTGACTCTTTACCTATTATGATGGTGAGCGGAAGACTCCCTCAAAGTGCGGATGAAGTATTGCTTTCAGAGCATATCTATACAAATGGTGGGGTGAAGTATAATATTGGTGATAAGCTCACTTTAGATATTGGGGATAGGGTGCTGGATGATGGAACTATCGTAACTGATGTTCAAAACTTATATGTTGGAGAGAAGGAGGAGATCATCGAGTCATTGGATATTAAGGAGAGCAGGACATTCACTGTTGTGGGTATTAGTAAACGACTCTCCAATGATTTTGAGGGCTTCTCAGAGCCTGGTTTTACATTGATTACCAGGATGAAGATGGATGATTTGAAGAATAGCAGACTAAATGCTTATGTGAAT
The DNA here is from genome assembly GCA_004294845.1 of Anaerolineaceae bacterium. GTDB lineage: Bacteria > Bacillota > Clostridia > Lachnospirales > Lachnospiraceae > Mobilitalea. Next base: position 1,152 of record SHOH01000169.1, on the reverse strand, counting down.
GCGACGAATCATAGGCAGGTCTTATCGTTAATTGAGACAATAGCTAATGAATTAGATGTAAAAAATTACCGCTATAATGATGAATTATTAAGGTATATGGGTATTAGTGATAATAACGGCTTTAATAGGGTTTTGTATAGCTTGGGTGCTATATTAATTGTACTAATTATGGTGGGTTCAATTTCGCTTATCTATAACTCCTTCTCTATATCTTTAAGTGAGAGGGTTAAGCAATTTGGTTTACTATCTTCTGCAGGGGCAACTGCCATACAGAGAAGGAATTCCGTCTTCTTTGAGTCCTTTGTCATTGCTGTAATTGGTATTCCCCTTGGAGTACTAGCAGGTATTGTAGGAATAGGGACCACTCTCTATCTGCTTAGAAATCAGCTTAAGACCTTCCTACCCACTGATTATTCAATTACTTTATCTTTATCTGTGTCTCTAGTAGCAATTGTAAGTGCCGTATTACTGACTTTAATTACAATTCTTATCTCTGCTTCCATACCTGCAAGACGTAGCAAAAAAATATCTGCTATGGATGCTATTCGCCAGACTAGTGATATAAAACTGTCATCTAAGAGAGTGAAGACATCAAAGCTTACCCGAAGGCTATTTGGATTGGAAGGGGATATTGCCTTAAAGAATCTGAAAAGAAATCGTCGCCGCTACAGAAGTACAGTTATATCACTTTTTATCAGCGTTGTATTGTTCGTATCCGCCTCTGCATTCAGTATGTATCTTAAGGATAGTGTTAGCAATGTTTATGATAATACAGATTACGACTTCTCATTTAGCGCTTACAGATATGATAATGAAGAAGCAGAAGATATAGACAGGGATGTATACAAGGACATTCTTGCATTAGATGCTATCAAGCAGGGATCAATAATCAAGATGATTGAAGCTCGAACAACTATTGCGAAAGAATATATGGATAATGATCAATATCAGAGAAGAATTCAGTATGGCATGAAAGATGAGGAAGCGCTTGATGTAGCAGTGTACATGTATAGTGTGGATCATGTTACCTTTTTGGAGTACTTGAAGGAAATTGGATTGGAAGAAAGCTATATAATAGAAGATAATACAAAATCAGCGATTATAATAGATAAACAACATTATTATAATCCGGAGGAAAAAAGATATCATAAT
>SHOH01000032.1:18138-26210 GCA_004294845.1 Anaerolineaceae bacterium | reverse complement strand
CAGATTCGAATGGTTAAAGCCATAATTATATCAAAAGAATAGGAGCTGCGAAAGGAGCACATTATGTGGATTAAGGGTTTTACATATGGTTGGATGGCACAAAGAGGAGCTTACCGCACAGAAAAAGCTATTAGTTCTCAGGATAAACTGTTTGACTTAGGTGTTAATTGGATATGTTTATCGTTTCCTGTGATGCAAGATAGCTTTTCATCCACACGAATCTATTACGATTACCGGTCTACAATTACCGATAAGGACTTGATATTTGTTATTAAAAGAGCTCATGAGCAGGGAATTAAGGTCTGTCTAAAGCCTGTAATTAATTGCGAAGATGGGATGTGGAGAGCTTATATTAACTTTCCTGATGAAGATATGCTGGGGCGGGACAAATATTGGAATGAATGGTTTGAATCGTATAGTGCATTCCTATGTCATTACAGCGAGCTGGCACAGGATACAGGCTGTGAAATGTTCTGTATAGGCTGTGAAATGAGTGGCACCGAAAGAAAGGAAGAGCACTGGAGGAAGCTGATTGAAAAAGTTCGCGGTATATACCAAGGACCTCTTGTATATAACACCAATCATGGCAGAGAAGATGAAGTAAAATGGTTTGATGCTGTGGACTATATCGGAATCAGCGCATATTATCGGGTAGGAAAGAAGCCTGATGACTCCAAGGAGAATATGCTTAGAGTCTGGAAAAGTGTTGACAAAGAGATGGAAAGACTCAGTAAGAGGTTTAATAAGCAGATTATCTTTATGGAGATTGGATGTAGGAGCGCAGAGAGTTGTTCCATGATGCCTTGGGATTTTGTCCATAAGGAATTACCATGGAATGAGGAGGAACAAGCCGCCTTCTATGAGTCCTGTCTTGAGGCTTTTCATGATAAGGATTGGTTCGCAGGACCTTTCTGGTGGGATTGGAGTATTGAAATCTATGACACAAGAAAGGAAGCCATGAAGGACAAAGGCTTTAACATCCATTTAAAGAAAGCGGAAGAAGTGATAAAAAAGTGGTACAGATAATAATCTGAAGTTTCGTTATCTTAATGGTATTTAATAATACAGCTGAATATTCTTAAAGTGTAAATCATATAATTGACTAGCATGGACAAACAGCTTGCTTGTTAATGGTATAAGGGTGCCTAGACAGTTTCATATAAAAAAATGTATAGTGGGGTGTATATTGATTGAAATTTAAGGATGCTATCCGTACCTTATTATTTAAGAACAAGGATATTATATATAATCAGTTATCTACAGTATGGGGAGAGGAGCTAAATCCAGAAAAGGTACTAAGCGAGTATCCGAGGCCTCAGTTAAAAAGAAGCAACTATACCATACTGAATGGTTATTGGAATTATAATATTACTAAGGATTCTGTCGATATTAAACCTGCACGTTATGACGGAAAAATATTAGTACCTTTTTCTCCTGAAAGCATATTGTCAGGGGTAAATCGTCAGCTTCAGCCAGGTGAAATACTTTGGTATGAGAGGCCTTTAATAATAGACAAAAAGCTTCCCGGGAAGCGTTTAATTCTACACTTTGGTGCTGTAGACCAAGTATGTGAGATAAGAATTAACAATAACAAAATAATGCAGCATATCGGAGGTTATCTCCCCTTTTATACGGATATAACAGATTTTGTAATAGAAGGTGGGAATCTTCTTACAGTAAAGGTTAAGGATTTTTCTGAGACATCATTTCATAGCAGAGGTAAGCAGAAATTAAAAAGAGGCGGAATGTTTTATACTGCCCAAAGTGGAATATGGCAAACCGTATGGATGGAATGGGTTCCGGACATATATATAAATTCTTTAAGTATTACACCCTTAGTGGATGAGAGTATGGTAAGACTTACTATCAATCTAAGCCAATCCACATCTTATGCTAATAATAAGGATTCAGCTATTAATATAAAATCGAAAAACAAGAATAATAGAAATATGTTTCGGATAGATATCTATGATAAAGGAGTAAAGATACATTCTTTTGTAACCAAGAATCCTACTATGAATATTCCGATAAAGAATTTTACATATTGGAGCCCTGAAAATCCTTATCTATATGATATGGTTATTACAACAAGCGAGGATATGGTAGAGAGTTATTTTGCTATGCGAAAGATAGAAGTAAAAAAGGATGAAGCAGGGATAAGTCGAATCTATTTGAACAATAAGCCTTATTTTCAAAATGGTTTGTTGGATCAGGGCTATTGGCCTGATGGTTTGTATACGGCGCCAAGTGATGAGGCTATGATATTTGATATAAAGCAGGCAAAAGAACTTGGATTTAACATGCTAAGAAAGCATATAAAGATTGAGCCTTTAAGATGGTATTACCATTGTGACAGACTTGGTATGCTTGTATGGCAGGATATGGTCAACGGAGGTGGAAATTATAATAAGCTTCTGGTGGGATATCTACCTACAATATTTCCCTGGGTAGCCGGCCTTATAAGTGATAGATGCTATTTGATATTTGGTCGCAAAAATGCAGAGGGAAGACAAGAATGGACAAGGGAATGCGAAGAAACAGTAAAGCATCTCTATAATAATCCCTCTATAGTTGTATGGGTCCCCTTTAATGAAGGATGGGGTCAATTTGATGCAAAGAAGATTACATCACTAATACGCTCCCTTGATGATACCAGGTTAATTGATCAAGCTAGCGGTTGGTATGATCAAAAGGGAGGAGATTTTAATAGTGTACATAATTATTTTCATCCATTATTATATACTCCCGATAAAGGCGGCCGTGTAGTCATATTATCTGAGATTGGCGGCTATGCCTGTTATATACCTGAGCATTCATACTCACCTATGTTATATGGCTATAGGATATATCTTAATACAGCGGATTTGGAGGCTGCCTTGCAAAGACTCTATTCTGAGGATATTATGAAGCTTAAAAAGCAAGGGGTATCCGCTGTGGTCTATACTCAGCTTTCCGATATTGAGGATGAGGTGAACGGACTATTCACCTATGACCGTAAGGTATGTAAGATTTCTAAACCGCTAAAGTAGTATCTAGGATGAAGGGCTGTTACGAGGTTGAACTCGAGTATACTCTCGTTTTTACATCACGTAACAGCCCTTTATAACTTGTAGTTCATTAGCGGTTTAGATATTGCAGTGTTTTATAAACACAAGAATAACGCTCGTGACTTTAGTCATGATAGATTCAAGCTATGAGTCTGTCTATGTCTTCGCCACATAGGGATTCCTTAATGAGGAGTTCCTTTGTTATGCTTTCTAATGAAGTAATATTTTTACTTAATAGTTCCTTTGTTTCTTCGTAGAGATCCTTCATAATGGTTCTGCATTTTTCAATAAGTTCTTTGTCGATACCTTCTTGGATTACTTGCGTACTGAATAATCCCATATCAGGATCCATGCCATATCTGTTTGTATAATCTACGATTAGGGAGGATGCCTTCTGAATATCGTTACTGGCTCCGGTTGTTATCTCATGGGAGCCAAAGATTATTTCCTCGGCAGCCCTTCCTGCTAACAGTATCTTAATATTCCCCAGTATCTGTCTCCCGCTTTTGTACATGGTATCGCTAGGGATGGATAAATTAAAGCCACCGGCACCTCTTACACTGGGTATAATAGTCACCTTGGAGATATAATTCTCCGGAAGAAGTAGCCTGGTTGCAAGGGCATGACCTGCTTCATGATAAGCAGTTATTTCCCTTTCACGTCTGGATATAAAGCTTAAATCTGTCTTAGGTGCACCTGCAAGAACAGTATAGAAGGCTCGGTCTATATTACTTTGGTTAATAATCGATCTCTGTTCATTAGCAGCTGTTATTGCTGCTTCATTTAAAAGATTTTCCAACATAGCTCCTGAGAAGCCTACGGTAGATTTTGCCAATGCATTAATATCAACATCATCAGATAAAGGTTTGTTCTTTGTATGAAGGGTTAATATTTTCTCTCGGGAATTAACATCGGGAAGTCCGATTTCTATTTGTCTGTCAAATCGCCCGGGACGAAGCAAGGCCTCATCCAAGGTGTCCATACGATTAGTGGCTCCAATCACGACTATTCCCTGATTATCATGAAAGCCTGACATCTCAGTAAGCAGAGCGTTTAGTGTCTGATCTCTCTCGTCATTACTGGCTGAGCTGTTGCGGGCTCTTTTTTTACCTATGGCATCGATCTCATCTATAAAGATTACAGCCTTGTTATGTTTCTTTGCCTTATTAAAAAGGCTTCTGATACGGCTTGCGCCAACACCTACATACATCTGTACGAAATCTGAACCGCTCATGGCGTAGAAGGGAACATCAGCCTCTCCGGCAATAGCTTTTGCCATCAGAGTCTTCCCTGTTCCGGGAGGCCCATAGAATAAAAGACCCTTGGGCATACGAGCACCTACATCTGTATATTGCTGTGGATTTCTAATAAAGCCTATAATATCCTCCACCATGGATTTGGCTTCAACATTACCGGCTACGGAATCTAAGGTTATTCTGGTGCTTTCATCATTTTTACTTGCATCCTTAATTAGATTTTTTGCTGAACCTCCAGAGCGGGTATAATAGATAATTCCGAATGCAATTACAGCCACAAGCGCTACCCCTGCTAGATTGGAGATGCTATTATTCTTATAGGATATTACTATATCATTAACTAAGAGGAACTCTGTAAAGTCCTCTGATTTGGGGTTTGGAACTATATATTTTGTATCTAAGTTGTCAGATAGATAAGCATCAAAGGTGTTTCCATCTTCCTCTATAGTGACATCTGTCACCCGGCCTTCTTCTACTGCCTCTAAAAAAGAAGGATATGATAGCTCATGCTTGGGTTTATTAATACTATAAGTTCCTGCTGTTATAAGGATAAGAACTAAAGCAGACATAACAGGAATCATAAATTTTCTCATTCAAACGCCTCCGGTCGTTATTTTATTACATATATCTACATTTATTGTAACATTTTTAAAGAATTATTCCATAATCAATATATGGAAATAGGCACATATAATAGAGCAAAGCATATGAGGGGAAGGGTAAAAGATGCCACATACAAATTAAAGTAGATATATGGGTAATAATGGAGTATAATTATTTAAGACAAGTTTGATTTTGGTGTGCAATAGAGAACGACAGGTTACTTACATTTGAATTACGATAAAAAACAAATAATATTCAGAGGTAAATACTGATGATCATCGAGACAGTACAGTTAAATAAGGTATTTAAGCAAGCCGTAAAAAAGCCTGGATTAGCAGGTGCATTAAAGCATCTCGTAACACAGGAATATGTATATAAGGAGGCAGTAAAGGATGTAAATCTGCAGATTAAGGAAGGAGAAGCGGTTGCATACGTCGGGCCGAATGGAGCCGGTAAATCGACTACAATTAAAATGATGACTGGCATCCTTCATCCTACTACAGGTCAGGTTAAGGTATGTGGTATTGAACCTTATAAGAATAGGATTGAAAATGCTAAAAATATTGGTGTAGTATTCGGGCAGCGCACTCAGCTCTGGTGGGATATTCCCATCAGTGAAACCTATACCCTGCTTCGCGACATTTATGAAATCCCACAAAAGCAATACCAGGATCAACTCGAAATGCTGATTACACTTCTCGGAATGGAGGAGTTTTTATATCTGCCGGCTAGAAAGCTGTCCCTCGGACAGCGGATGCGAGCGGATCTGGCTGCCTCTCTGATACATAAGCCACGGATTTTATATCTCGATGAACCAACGATAGGGCTTGATATTGTTATTAAGAAAAAAATTCGTCAGTTTCTTAAGGAATTGAATCAGTCCAGCCATACAACGGTTCTTCTTACAACACATGATTTGGAAGACATTGAGGATATCTGCGATAGAATTGTAATTATTGATAAAGGCAGTCTTGTGTATGACGGTAATCTCAATACGATGAAGGATACCTATGCGCAGGAACGTGCAATAACAATTGAAGCCTCATCCTTGATCACTGATGTAGATCATAGACTGCAGGGGTATTCAGGTATCCGTTATGAGTCTCTGGATAATGCTAATCGGATTAAAATATATTTTAACCGCTTCGAGATTAAGGCAACAGAGTTGCTTAACAGTTTTACAAGTGATTATGAAGTTTTAGACTTTAAGATAGACGAGCCTAAGATTGAAACCGTTATCATGAAAATGTATGCTGGTAACCTGAAGAGCGCTTCTGAGCTTGGAGAAAAATCATGAGAAAATATAAAAAATACATATCCTTAATTAAAACCTCAATGCAGCAAACCTTAACCTATCGTTCGAATTTCTTCATGTCGATTATGGTTACGATACTGTTATTTATATCATCCTTTTTCTTATGGAAATCAGTATTCGCAGGAAAGGATACGATATCAATTTATTCCTGGAATCATATGAAGGGTTACCTTCTGGTGGCTTTCATATGCAACACCTTATTATCCTGGTATTCCGAATCATCCATCTCCAGAAAGATACTGGATGGTAGTGTGGCGATGGATTTAATTAAGCCTTACAATTTCTATTATGCAAGGTTATCTGAGACGATCGGATCTTCAATCTTTGAGGGGCTTGTAATAGGGATTGCCTCTGTTGTTTTAATCATTATCCTCAGAATACCTTTACCGAATAATATTATGATATGGGTATGCTTTTTGATTAGTATTCTCTTTGCACTGCTGATTAAATTTGCAATTGTTTATCTTTTTTCTATGCTTATCTTTATAACCTCCTCCTATATGGGGATTCAGTGGGCAAGGGCGGCCATTACGAATCTTTTGTCAGGAGGATTGGTACCGTTGGTGCTTTTTCCCTCCTGGTGCAGGACAATATTTGGTTATATGCCATTTCAATATATAGTATCCTTTCCCGCATCCATCTTTCTAAATCAGAAGGATCTGCCTCAGATTGGGAATCATTTTCTGATAGAGGTGTTATGGATTATAACACTCTTTCTTTTGGGGAAGGTATTGTTTGCAATCAGTATCCGGAAAGTGACGATAAACGGAGGTTGATACGATAGTTAACGGCTGTCTATATTATTAGCCGTGTGCAACCGTCGTAAAAGGAGGTTATAATGTTTCGTAAATTAAAAAGATACTGCCATCTATATAGAAGATATGTTAGTCAGGATATTAAGAGATTGCTGGAGTATCAACTGGATTTTTTCGTTCTGTTCATTGCGTCGTTTCTGATGCAGATTACCGGCCTTGTAACTATATGGGGCATCTTTACTCAGATTCAGGAAATCAACGGTTGGGGTTATTGGGAAATCGTTATGGTATATTCTTTGATGTATTTCTCTATAGGCTTCGGTGAAGTTTTCTTCGAAGGTCCATGGCAGATTAATGGACTCTATCATTCCGGAAAGCTGGATTATATATTTGTGAAGCCAATTCCGGTTCTATTTCAAATATTTTCGTCCAAAATCGGCTTAAACGGTATCGGCAACATTATAACTGCAATTACTGTATTTATCATCGCCGCAGTACACTGCTCCGACTCCATATCCCTAGTAAATATTCTTTTATTCCTGATACTCTTTACGACTGCATTGCCAATAAAGGGAGCAATCATACTAGCGTCAAATTGCATTACATTCTGGACGAAAGCTCCCGGTAATGCCTTTGGCAATCTGATTCATAATGTCGGCGAATATACTAAGTATCCGATTACGATTTACCCCAAAGCCATTCGGTTTATTGTTACATTAGTTGTTCCTTACGGCTTTGTGAGCTTTTTCCCAGCATCACTGATGCTGGATAAAGAGCTAGGTGCAAAGCTTATGTGGTTTGCTCCGGTTGTTATGCTTGTATGTATTTATTTATCATTTAAGCTATTTAATAGAGGTTTAAAGCTTTATGAAAGTGTAGGCAATTGATGAGAAGCAAAGAACCTGAATGTATATAACCACGATATTTTAAGATAGGAGATGCGATGTTTTGCTTTAATAAACATCATACAAGTATAATATGGAGATAAAGAAAGAGCAAATGATAGGACAAGGGAATACAGCTGAAGTATACAGACTTGATGATAATAAAATATTAAAGCTGTTTCGGATAGGGTTACATAAAAGAATTATTGAGA
>SHOH01000032.1:0-18038 GCA_004294845.1 Anaerolineaceae bacterium | reverse complement strand
GATAATAAAATATTAAAGCTGTTTCGGATAGGGTTACATAAAAGAATTATTGAGAGAGAATATAAGAACGGCATTATCATACAAGATATTTTGGAATGTGTTCCAAAAGTATATGAAATGATTGAGATAAATGGTAGGCACGGAATCATATATGAAGAAATCCATGGAACAGATATGCTGAAAATCATGATTGGTTCCATATGGAAAGTAAATGCTTATGCAAGGAAATTAGCGCATTATCATTTATCAATACATAAGCCCGTTAGCGATAATATATGCACAGTAAAAGAGAAGCTTGAAGAGGACTTAAATAGAGTTGATGTGCTTTCTGATGAGAATAAGGAAATTGCTCGAAAATACTTAAAGCAATTACCAGAAGGCGATGTATTGTGCCATTTTGATTTTCACCCTGGAAATGTAATGATAGCAAATAAAAAAGAGGTTATTTTAGATTGGATGACAGCTTGCAGGGGAGATTCGTGCGCTGATGTCGCACGGACATGCTTACTATTAAAGTATGGAGAAGTTGCACATGCACCTTGGGTTATACGAAAGCTAATTTCGATTTTTCAACACCATATATACAAGATATATATAAAAGAATATCTTACAATATCGCAAAGAAGTATGGAGGACATTAACAGTTGGGAGTTGCCTGTTGCAGCAGCGCGATTACGGGAGTGGATTTCAGAAAATGAAAAAAAGGAATTACTCCAATTGGTAAATGAACTTTGTAATAAACAGAGGAGTAAAACGTACTGATGCACACGCTTTTAAGAATGTAATGGCTATGATAGAGGCTCAAGATGTTTTAGTAAAAGGCTTTAACTGTTACAACATATAAGAAATATACTGTTAAATCTAATATCCTTTGCCATGCCTCGCATATAATAGAATAAATAGCAGGCATCGGAGGATAAATCCTCCGTTAGAAGTGTTAAATTAGGAGGATTGGGATGAATAGTGGCATTCTTGATAATCAATTGAATCTTGCCTTAGATGTACCTGAGGAGGTAAGAGAAAACACATTGGATCTGGGTGTGGGTTTTAATCCTGAGACGAATACCTGGGAATTAATCGTAAAGTATAGTGGTAGCCTTGATCGAATTAAGCAGGAGCTTAATATAGGCGTGGTGGAGCTTTCTAATGGATATGCCATAATAACGATACCTGAGAATTTGATAGATAGTTTGATAACTTATGAGGAGATTGAATTTGTTGAGATGCCAAAGAGACTTTTTTTCGAGGTAAATGAAGGCAGGCTGGTATCCTGTATTAATCCGATTCAGAATGCACCATTTAGTTTATTTGGTGAGGGTGTATTAATTGCAGTTATTGATTCAGGGATTGATTACTCCCATCCTGATTTTCGAAATGAAGATGGTACTACTAGAATAGAAGCTCTTTGGGATCAAACAATTCCCGGAAGTCCTCCTAAGGGGTTTCTTATCGGTACTCTATATACCAGGGAGCAGATTAATGAAGCATTACAAACACCAATGCCACAGCGCTTGGATATAGTACCGAGTACAGACTTATCCGGTCACGGTACCCATGTGGCCGGTATAGCAGCCGGGAACGGAAGGGCAAGTAACGGCTTATATAGAGGTGTGGCATCCTTAAGTGAACTGCTAATTGTAAAGCTAGGTGAGTCTATAAGCGGCTCATTTCCAAGGACCACACAGCTTATGGAGGCATTAGAATTTGTTGTACAATATGCAATATCTGTAGGGAGGCCTCTTGCAGTAAATATTAGCTTTGGCAATAACTATGGCTCGCATACCGGAAGGTCATTATTGGAAAGTTTTATTGATGATATCTCCAATATAGGCAGAACCAGCATAGTAATAGGAACCGGCAATGAAGGAGCAGAGGGGAATCACGCTCAGGGAATTCTTTTAATGAGGAACATAGAATTTGTTGAATTTACAGTCAGTGATTTTGAGTTTTCATTAAACCTTCAGATATGGAAGAACTATTATGACCATTTTGATATTACTATTATTGCTCCCAATGGAGTAAGGGTCGGCCCTATTCCTACCATATTGGGAACCCAACAATTTCAAGTAGCTCAGACAGAGATTTTACTATATTATGGAGAGCCCACACCATATAATGCTCAGCAGGAGATTTATATTGAACTCATACCAACGGGTAACTTTATTAATTCTGGTGTATGGAGACTTGAGCTGGTTCCAAGAAAAATAGTTGTTGGTAATTATGATATGTGGCTACCCTCTGGTGGTGCAAAAAATCCAGCGACCAGATTTCTACTCTCATCAGAATTTACGACCTTAACCATTCCATCTACAGCTTATAAATCTATATCCGTAGGAGCATACAACGCTTTTACCGGTAGCTATGCACCCTTTTCTGGAAGAGGCTTTACCAGAGATTTACGGATCAAGCCTGAAATTGTAGCTCCCGGTGTGAATATAAATTCCTGCGCACCAGGCGGAGGATATACACGAAGATCCGGAACCTCCATGGCCACGCCCTTTGTAACCGGAAGCGCAGCACTATTAATGGATTGGGGAATTGTTAGAAGAAATGATCCCTATTTGTATGGAGAAAAATTAAAAGCCTACCTTATAAACGGAGCCAGACAACTAAGAATCGAAAATATCTACCCCAACAGGACTATAGGTTATGGTGCTCTTTGCCTTCAAAATACATTTCGAAATATGTCTCTATAGCCAACACATAAAAAGTGCCAGACACTGACGAACGGTGCCTGGCACTGGCCATACAATATCTAAGCCTCGTCTGGGCTGTTCTTTTTATTTTTACGCTCTGTAAGCTTACCCATCAATATAACAATAAAGGTAAGTAATAATATAACTGCAAAGATACTACCCATACCCTTACCTAGAATTTCTAAAGCATATATAATATTTTGACTCATAATAACCTCCATTCCTGTGTAAAACTACATTTTCTTAGGGCATGTTAGCAAGTATATCACTGACAATCTTAATTATTGCACCGCCTGCCACAACGGAGGCAATCTGTCCGGATACGTTAGCACTAATCGCATGCATCAATAGGTGATTGGAAGGATCCTCTTTTAAGCCCATTTTCTGAACAACTCTAGCAGACATCGGGAATGCAGAGATACCAGCGGCTCCAACCATGGGGTTGATTTTTTTGCCCTTTTTCAAGAACAAGTTTAGAAACTTTGCAAAAAGTACGCCACCTATAGTATCAAACACAAAGGCAATTAAGCCTAAGCCCATAATCATCAAGGTACGCCAGTTTACAAATTGCTCAGCCTGCATACTGAAGGCAATTGTAATACCCAACAATAAGGTAATCAGATTTGCCAGAGCATTCTGTGCAGTATCAGAAAGTGTATTTAGAACACCACATTCACGGATTAGGTTACCGAACATCAAAAATCCTACTAAGGCTACAGAGGTGGGGGCAACAAGCCCTGCTACGAATGTAACAATAATAGGAAATAGAATTCGGGTGGTCTTAGTAACTGATTTTGGATTGTAGTCCATTCGAATTAAGCGTTCTTTCTTAGTTGTAACCAGCTTAATGGCAAAAGGTTGTACGAGAGGCACCAATGCCATATAGGAATAGGCTGCTACAGCTATAGCACCCATATACTGAGATTTTAAAATCTTTGCAACCAATATAGAGGTGGGGCCATCCGCCGCACCGATTATTCCGATAGAAGCAGCATCATTGATTTCAAATCCTAATAGAACCGCAAAAATTATAGTAGCGAAGATGCCAAACTGTGCTGCCGCACCAAACAGGAACATCTTCGGGTTAGATAAGAGGGGTCCGAAGTCTATCATTGCTCCGATACCTATAAAGAGTAAAATCGGCAAAGCCTCCGAAGCGTCAATACCTACATTAAATAACCACTCAATAATTCCGGTTGCTTTTTCACTTAATCCTGGGAGCTCCTGTGTCAAAACACCTGATGCAGGAATGTTAACCAATATTGCACCAAAGCCCATGGGAAGCAAGAGAGAAGGCTCAAAGCCCTTTACAATAGCTAAATAAATAAGCAGAAGGCCGACACCATACATTATCCATTGCTGCCATGTAATAGCTAAAATCCCTTCATACAAAAATTCCATAAGTAAGTCCTCCTTAGTCGATCTAAATAAATAAAATCGTATTAATTGTAGCTCAAGGAGATTGCTTGTGTCAATCATGTTTCTTAAGTTTTCGACTTATTTTTTGAGTATATTTAAAATAATAAATAAAACTAATTAACATATACAAAAAAACCCGGATTCATACTCTAGATATAACTTAACTTAACAGTTTTTACTTGCACAAAAATGGTAAACATGTTACTATCAAAAATGTGGCTATATAGCCAATATAGCCAAAAATTATAATAGGGAGATGAAGAAGTGGAAGCAAATTTAATGATTTTCTACGTAACATCTATTGTTGTTTCTATCTTAGCTTTTGGTACAGCAATATGGTTGTACAAATGGGTAGCATCACAGCCATCATCCAACAAAAAGGTTGCTGAGGTAGGACAACTGATTAAAAGTGGAGCTAATACATTCCTAGCTAAGGAATACAAGGTATTAACCAGGTTCACTATCGTGGTTACATTGCTTATCCTTGTGTTTCTACCTTCTCCGATTTGGAGCGGTGATGTACTTGCTAACATTACTATGGCGGTTTCCTACATATTTGGTACGGTATTTTCAGCTATTGCCGGTAAAATAGGTATAAGCATCGCGACAATCGCTAATATGAAGTCTGCAGAAGCAGCAACTAAAGGTATTAAGCCATCCTTTATGGCAGGCTACCGCGGTGGTGCTGTTATGGGCATGGCGGTTGTAGGATCCAGCTTGCTTGGTGTTACCTTGGTTCTTATGATTACCGGAAATACTTCTGCCTTATTAGGTTTCTCATTTGGTGCCAGTTCCTTGGCTCTGTTTGCTAAAGCAGGTGGCGGAATATTTACAAAGACTGCTGACGTAAGCGCTGACTTAGCAGGTAAGGTTGAACTTGGTATTCCTGAGGATGATCCCAGAAACCCTGCAGTTATTGCCGATAACGTAGGTGATAATGTAGGTGACGTAGCTGGTATGGGAGCTGATCTTTTCGATTCCAATGTAGCCTCTATGGCAGCAGCATTGGTTATGGCCACTTCTTTAGGAAATGCTGAGAAGAATATGGCTATGGTTCTATGCTATGCAGGAATCGGATTACTCGCCTCGATAATCGGTGTGTTCACAGCTAACATGAAAGAAGGCGGAGATCCCACCAGAGCCCTTAATGCAAATACTTATGTAACAACCTTAATATATGGAGTTTTAACAGCTGTCGCAACCTATGCTTTTGATTTCAATTGGCGCATATGGGGTGCCAGTGCTATAGGACTTGTTGTAGGTACAGTAATTGGTATTGCCAGTGACTATTTTACAAATGATAATAAAAAGCCTGTTCATATGGTAGCTAAGGCTTGTGAATCAGGTCCTGCATTTACCATCACTTCAGGTGTATCCTATGGTCTCTTAAGCACACTGCCTGCTATGATAGGTATAGGAATTTCTGCTTTAGCTGCATATAAAATTGTTGCTCCTCTCGGAGCAGGTGGTAATGAGGTATCCTATGGTATGTTTGGTATCTCTATGGCAGCGGTAGGTATGCTTTCTATAGTAGGTATGATTATATCTAACGATGCTTACGGTCCTATAGTAGACAATGCCCGTGGTCTTGTTGAAATGGGTGATTTAGGAGATAAGGCTTTAGAGATTACCGACTCCTTAGACAGTGCCGGTAATACTGTAAAAGCTGTTACCAAGGGCTTTTCGATTGGTGCTGCAGGACTTACTGTTATCGCCTTGCTTGGAGCTTTTATTACTGAAGTTAATGATGCGGTTGATGTTATGGGTGGAGTCGACGCCTTTGGAAAGACTATCGAGAAGATTACTGGTTTTGACGTAACCAACCCTGTAGTATTCTTTGGATTATTGGTCGGCGCTGCAATTCCTCCTGTATTCTCAGCAATGCTGATGCTTGGTGTAGATCGTAATGCTCAGAGAATGATATCTGAAATCCATCGTCAGTTCAAAGAAATAGTTGGATTAAAGGAAGGAAAACCCGGAATAAAGCCCGAATATGATAAATGTATTGAGATTGCTACTGACGGAGCACTTAAGGAATTAATTCCCGCAGGTCTTGTGGCAATAGTATCAACCTTACTTGTAGGATTTATAGGTGGTGTTCAAGCTGTAGGTGGCTTTATTACAGGTAATATTGTAAGCGGACTTATATTCGCCTTGTTTATGTCCAATGCTGGTGGTCTTTGGGATAATACCAAGAAATACATTGAAGCCGGAAACCATGGCGGTAAGAATTCTGAAGCCCATAAGGCTGGTGTTGTAGGAGATACAGTTGGTGATCCTTTCAAGGATACGGCCGGTCCTTCTATCAATACACAGATTACCGTTGTTTCATTGGTAGCATCTATAATGGCTACATTGTTCCTAACGTTTTCAATATTCTAAACAAAGTTAGAGTGTAAAAACTTAATTCAATATCTAACCACACAAAAAAATGCATATATCAAGAATATCCATGCGCAAGGCGAGAAAACAATCGCCTATCGAAACTCTTATACATTGAAATCGAAGCATGGGTATTCTTGTTTTATGCAACTTTTCTATGTGATACCGTAAATAAGTTTTTACACTCATCTTATCTGGTAATTTTTTGTTTTATCATGTCCGGAATTGTTGCCATATCATGGATGGTGTTGTATAATGTTATTAGACACTATATATAGTGGTGGTTGGAAGCTACCAAATTTCGGAGGCTACCGTAATGAGAAAATTGAAAAAGTTAGAAAAGCTTTTATTTGTGGGCTTATTGCTTAATATGATAATCATGCTGACCGGCTGTGCTGAGGCAGGTGGGTATTATCGAAGCGGAAAAAAATACTTTGCCAATGGAAATTACGAAGAAGCAGTCAGGTATTTTACATCAGCTATAGATGAAAATCCCAATCGTGCGGAATATTATATTGATTATGGTATGGCACTTATAGGACTTTCACGCTATGAAGAGGCTATTGAACAGTTTGACCGTGTTATCATGGATAAGAAAATAGCTTTAGTATTAGCTAATAATAAACGTGCATTAAGGGGCAAAGGTATTGCCTATTTTAGTATGCTAGATTATAGGGAATCAATTAATCAATTTGAAGATGCCCTAGACTTAGATGTATTATCAGACCTGGATATGGATATATTGTACTATAAGGGAAAAGCCCTTATGTATATTGGAGCTTATAAGCAAGCAGCGGAGACATATACCGATATAGTTACACAGTTTGGAGAGGAAGCACAGGTATTGGCAGACCGTGCCTATACATATCAAAAAACCGGTGAACATGAAAAGGGTTTGGATGATTATGATAAGGCGATTGCTTTAGAGGCGAATAATTATGAGTATTATTTTAGAAAATTCTATCTTCTACGAGAGATGGGTAGAGACACTGAGGCAAATGAGCTATTAAGCCAAGCTGCAGAGATTGAGGTAAAAACCAAAGCGGATAAGTTTAATCTTGCTAAGATTCATTTTTATCAAGGGCTTTTTGACCAAGCATTTCCTGAGCTAAGTGAAAGCTTTGCCAATGGATTTAAAGATGCCTATTTTTATATTGGTGAAATATATACTAATAAAAAAGACTATTCAACTGCAAAATATTATTATGAGAAATATATCGAAGAAGGAGGTATTAATACTCCGGAGGTATACAATCAAATTGCGTCCTGCCTTATCAAAATGGAGGAATATGAACAGGCTTTACCTTATTTGGAGACTGGAATAGGGTATGCTCATAATGATATGATGAGAGTAATTTTGAAAAACGAAATAATTGTTTATGAGAAGCTAGGGGATTATGAGAAAGCACTAACTAAGCTTCAAAGTTATATAAGCGATTATCCTGATGATAAAGAAGCCAAAAGGGAAGAAACCTTTATTATTTCAAGATTATCGAATATAAGTAATGACATAAATAATGAGTGAATGAGGTAAAGAATGTCAAGATTATATGATTTAGAGCATGATGAGGAACGATTCATACTGATAGGTGTGGCAGTTTCTGATAATGATGATACAAAGGAATCCCTGGAAGAGCTCCGTGAACTAGTAGATACCGCCGGGGGTTTTACAGTAGGTATGGTAATACAGAATAGAGAAAAGGTCCATCCATCAACCTACATCGGTAAAGGCAAGGTAGAGGAAGTCAGACAGTTGATTTTTGAAACAGATGCCACCGGTGTAGTTTGCGACGATGAATTATCACCAACACAGCTTAAGAATCTTGAGGACGCCTTGCAAACAGTGGTTTTGGATAGAACTGTTCTTATTATGGATATTTTCGCAAAGCGTGCTGTAACTAAGGAGGGTAAACTTCAGGTTGAGATGGCACAGCTTAGATATCGTTCCACCAGACTTGTGGGTATGGGTAATATCCTGTCAAGGCTTGGAGGCGGTATAGGTACAAGAGGTCCGGGTGAGAAGAAGCTTGAGGCGGATCGTCGGCATATAAGAGAGCGTGTGTCACAGTTAAAAAGAGAACTTGAAGATTTGGAGAAGAACAGGGAGACCGCAAGAAGTCTCCGGAGCCGAAGCAATATTCCTGTGATTGCCATAGTAGGCTATACCAATGCCGGAAAATCAACCTTAATAAACTATCTTACAAATGCAGGAGTGCTTGAGGAGGATAAGTTATTCGCAACGCTTGATCCGACTACCAGAAGTTATACCATGGATAGCGGGCAGCAGGTGCTATTTACAGATACAGTAGGCTTTATTCGTAAGCTTCCCCATCATCTAGTCAATGCCTTTAGAAGTACATTGGAGGAAGCCAAATATGCGGATATAATCGCACATGTGGTTGACAGTGTTAATCCGGATGCATACAAGCAGATGCATATAGTATATGATACCTTAGCTAGCTTAGGTATTAAGGATAAAACGATTATTACTGTATTTAATAAGCAGGATTTGCTGGAGTCAGAGCAGATTTTGAAAGATTTTAAAGCCGATCATACAATAAAGATATCAGCCAAGACAGGTATGGGTGTTGATAATTTATTAGAGCTTATCGAAAAGGTCTTGATGGAGCAGAAGATCCTAATCGAAAATGTATTTTCTTATAATGAAGCAGGTAAGATCCAAATTATTCGCAAATACGGGCAGCTACTGGAGGAAGAATTCAGACAGGATGGGATATTTGTCAAGGCTTATATCTCTAAGGATATATATAGGAGTTTATAAAAGTTTCAAAAATTTTGGCTAAAATTAATATATAAGACAGTCAAAGAATCTGTCGGCATTTTGCATAAAAACATTATAGGCATTTTTCACTAATTAATACTAGATATTGTGGAAGGTTTGAAAAATCTTCATATATCTAGTATTTTAATATTGACTAAATAATTTAATTCTGATAGTATTAAATCATTAAGATAAGTGAGCAAAATTCTCTGAATAAACGAAAAGGGAAGGGAGACTGTTACATATGATGATTAATGTTCTGAAAAGAGACGGTCAGGTTGCTGAATTTAACCTACAAAAAATCAGCGAAGCAATAACAAAGGCATTTATTGCCACAGAAAAGATGTATACAGATGAAATTATTAGTTTACTTTCATTACGAGTTACAGCAGATTTCCAGAGCAAGATAAAAGATAATAGAATACATGTGGAAGACATTCAGGATAGTGTCGAGCGTACGCTTGAACAAACCGGTTATACGGATGTAGCTAAGGCATATATACTCTATCGCAAGAATAGAGAAAAAATCCGTAACATGAAATCTACAATTCTTGACTACAAAGAGACAATTAACAGCTATGTTAAGGAAGAGGATTGGAGAGTCAAGGAAAACTCCACAGTAACATACTCTGTAGGTGGTTTAATTTTACATAACTCAGGAAAAGTAACAGCTAATTATTGGCTGTCAGAAATATATGACGAAGAAATTGGGAATGCTCATCGAAACGCGGATATTCATATTCATGATTTATCCATGCTGACCGGTTATTGTGCCGGTTGGTCATTAAAGCAGCTTATCAAGGAGGGCTTAGGTGGCATACCCGGTAAGATTACATCTTCTCCCGCAAGTCACCTATCTACACTATGTAACCAGATGGTTAATTTCCTAGGCATTATGCAGAATGAGTGGGCCGGAGCACAGGCGTTTTCCTCCTTTGATACATATTTAGCACCCTTTGTAAGAGTGGATAACCTTACATATAAGGAAGTAAAACAGTGCATACAGTCCTTTGTCTATGGCGTTAACACACCAAGCCGCTGGGGAACTCAGGCTCCGTTTTCGAATATTACACTTGACTGGACCATACCGGATGATTTGGCTGAGCTTCCTTGCATCGTCGGTGGTAAGGAGATGGATTTTAAATACAAGGATTGTAAGAAGGAAATGGATATGGTCAATAAGGCCTTTATCGAGATAATGATTGAAGGAGATGCTAATGGCCGTGGCTTCCAGTATCCTATTCCTACATATTCAATTACCAAGGAGTTTGATTGGTCAGATACGGAGAATAACCGTATGTTATTTGAGATGACCGCAAAATACGGAACACCATATTTCTCAAACTATATAAACAGTGATATGGAGCCCAGTGATGTACGTTCTATGTGCTGCAGACTACGACTTGATTTGCGTGAGCTTAGGAAGAAGAGCGGAGGTTTCTTTGGAGCAGGAGAAAGCACAGGTTCCATAGGTGTTGTTACTATCAATATGCCTAGAATTGCATATTTATCAGCAAATGAAGAGGAGTTCTTTAAGCGTCTTAATAGGATGATGGACATCTCTGCCCGTTCTCTTAAGGTGAAGAGAGATGTTATAACCAAGCTTATGAAGGAAGGACTCTATCCATATACTAGACGTTATCTTGGTACCTTTGAAAACCATTTCTCCACCATAGGACTTCTTGGTATGAATGAAGTCGGTTTGAATGCAAAATGGCTGGGTAATGATATGACCCATATAGATACAAAGAATTTTGGTATAAAGGTACTTAATCATATGCGTGAGCGCTTATCAGACTATCAGGAAGAGTATGGTGATTTATATAATCTGGAGGCAACTCCTGCTGAATCTACCAGCTATCGTCTTGCCAAGCATGACAGAAAGCATTATCCTGATATTAAGACAGCAGGTAAGCTCGGTGACACACCTTATTACACTAACAGCTCCCATCTTCCTGTAGGATATACAGAAGATATATTTGAAGCCCTAGATATACAGGATGAGCTTCAAACCCTATATACATCAGGAACGGTATTTCATGCCTTCCTAGGTGAGAAACTACCCGATTGGCAAGCTGCTGCTAAGCTGGTCAGGACTGTTGCAGAGAATTATAAGCTACCATACTATACCATGTCTCCGACCTATTCGGTATGCTCTACTCATGGGTATTTGCAGGGTGAGCATTTTACTTGTCCCGAATGCGGTGGCAGAGCAGAGGTATATAGCCGTATAACAGGTTACTATCGTCCCGTTCAGAACTGGAATGAAGGAAAGACTCAGGAGTATAAGAATAGAAGACTTTATGAGATCGAGAATTCCAGAGTGATGCCTGTGAGCAGCGGAATTAACAGTGAAAGCCAGATGAAGGTAGAACAATCCGAGATGAGTGACGGACTATATCTCTTTACTACAAAAACATGTCCTAACTGCAATATAGCTAAGGATTATTTAAAGGGTATATCCTATACCTTGGTAGATGCAGAGGAGAATGTGGATCTTTCACAGGAATATAATATTCTTCAGGCACCAACACTAGTGGAAATTAGAAACGGACTAGTCAGTAAGTACACAAATGCCTCAAATATTAAGAAGTTTGTAGAGGAACAGTTAGTTAGATTATAAATTATGAAAATTAGCTAATATATATGGGCTGTCCTGAAAACCTATAAACTTAAAAATTGCATCATAATTAGGCCTGCCATCTCTTCATGGCGGGCTTTTTCTATATAATAGGAAAGTTCGTCCTATTATATAAAAATGCTCCGCAAGGATGCGCACTCGCGCGTAATGTATATGTTCGCATACGCTCACCGCGTCTCGGCAAAGCTTGCGAAGCAAGCTTAGAGAGTTTCGCAAGCGAAACTCTTTCTTGTGAGTTGATTTTATTGATTTATAAAACACAGTATGAAAAGGAGAATAAAGATGAACTCTATATTGGACAAATTAAGGGACCCGCGGTTTTTTGCGGAAAATCGACTTGAAGCACATTCGGATCATGTATCTTTTCCTTCTATGGAAGCCATGAAATCGGGTGTTAATGATTTTAGGTTTTCGCTAAATGGTCTGTGGAAATTTCATTATGCCAAAAACTATGAATGCACAATTAAAGGATTTGAAGCAGAGGATTATGATTGTAAAGCATGGGATGATATTACTGTTCCTGCACATATTCAATTAGAAGATTATGATTCGCCTCAATATGTTAACATACAATATCCTTGGGATGGTAAAGAAGATATAAAGCCCGGAGAGATACCAGTACATTTTAACCCAGTTGCAAGTTATGTAAAATATTTTACTTTACCGGAAGCTATGCATGGTAAAAAACTTTTTATATCCTTTCAAGGAGTAGAAAGTGCTTTTGCACTTTGGCTCAACGGAAAATATGTCGGCTATAGCGAAGACAGCTTTACACCGGCTGATTTTGATTTGTCACAATACTTAAAATACGGAGAAAATAAACTTTCTGTTCAGGTATTCAAATGGTGTTCTGGAAGCTGGTGCGAGGATCAGGATTTCTTCCGCTTTTCAGGTATCTTTAGAGATGTTTATCTCTATGTAATACCTAAGGTTCATATATATGATCTTGGGATACAGACAATACTTGATGAAAAGTTAACCAAGGCCAGCCTTAATATTGATCTTATTGCAACGCAGACCGGTAGAATATCTTTTTTACTGGAGTATCAAGGGGAAGTAATAAATCAAGTAGAGAATCGATTAGACACAGAAAGCCACTATCGGATAAGCGTATATAATCCAAAGCTTTGGAGTGCAGAAGAACCACATTTGTATGATCTTCTGATAAAAGTGATGGATGAAGAGGGTAATATTACAGAGGTAATAAGCCAAAGAGTTGGTTTTCGCCGCTTCGAATTAAAGGATTCTATAATGCTCATTAATGGCAAGCGGATTGTATTTAAGGGTGTTAACCGTCATGAATTTTCTTCCAAAAGAGGTCGGGTTGTAATAGAAGAAGAAATGATAGAAGATATCATTACGATGAAACAGAACAATATTAATGCTGTTCGTACAAGCCATTATCCCAATGACTCCAGATTTTATAAGCTTTGTGATGAATATGGACTCTATGTTATTGATGAAACAAATCTTGAGACTCATGGTATTTGGGATATAATAGCCAGAGGCGAAGCAGATACCTGGGAGGCAATACCAGGAGATAAGCCAGAGTGGGAAGATGCGGTACTGGACAGAGCAAACTCGATGTATCAAAGGGATAAGAATCACCCCAGTATACTGATATGGTCTTGTGGGAATGAATCCTTTGGAGGTAGTAATATCTTTAAAATGTCCAACTTGTTTCGCAAATACGATCCGACTAGGTTGGTTCATTATGAAGGATTACGAGCAGATCGAAGATATAATGATACCAGTGATATGGAAAGTCAGATGTACACACCGGTTGAAAAGATTAAGGAGTTTTTGTCACAGAATAGAACAAAACCATTTATCTGCTGTGAATATTCACATGCTATGGGAAATTCCTGCGGAGCTATGCACAAATATACTGATTTGACTGACTCAGACCCTCTGTATCAGGGAGGATTTATATGGGATTACATTGATCAGACCATAACTAAGAAAGACAGGTACGGCAAGGAATACCAAGCTTATGGCGGAGATTTTAATGATAGACCATCAGATTATAATTTCTGTGGAAATGGAATTGTTTATGGTGATGACCGAAAGCCCTCCCCTAAGATGCAGGAGGTAAAGTATAATTACCAGAACATTCAGATTGTTGTTAATAAGGATAATGTAGATATAATCAATAAGAATTTATTTACCAACACCGGGGTATATGACTGTGTTGTTTCCCTTAATAAAGACGGTCGTTTGCAAAAGGCGGTTCATATGGAGACGAATGTGGAACCTTTGTCGAGAAGAACATATAGGCTTCCAATTGAAGTACAAGAATTCCCAGGTGAATATAGTCTGACAGTGTCATTTCTACTCAAAAATGATTGCATATGGGCTAAGGCTGGACATGAAGTGGCATTCGGACAGGGAGTATACTTGGTAGAGGGGAATACAAAATATCCAGATAGAGGGCAAATAGAGGTTATCCCTGGAAAATGGAATATTGGGGTCCGCGGAGAGAATTTCGAAGCGCTTTTCTCATATAAAATGGGTGGATTGGTGTCATACAAATATGGTGGTAGCGAGATGATTAAGGAGATTCCAAAACCTAATTTCTGGAGAGCTCCGACAGATAATGATAAGGGTAATAATATGCCTACAAGATATGCTCAGTGGAAGATTGCCAGCTTGTATCTAAGTAATAAATCCATTCCTGATATGCATATTCTACCACCAAAAGTAGAGATTAATAAAGACAAGATGACAATAACCTATAACTATCATATGCCTACCAAACCTATAAGTCAGTGCTTTTTATCTTACACTGTATATGGTGATGGAACCGTTGATCTTAAGCTAACCTATGATCCGATTGAGGAACTGGGGGATATGCCTGAATTTGGTGTAATGTTTAAAATCGATGCAGATTATGATTTGATAGAATGGTATGGGTATGGACCAGAGGAGACCTATATTGACCGAGAAAAGGGCGGCAAATTAGGAATTTACCGAAATAAAGTTAAAGACAATATGGCTAAATATCCGGTTCCCCAGGAATGTGGCAATAAGACCAAGGTACGCTACGCCAAAGTAGTCAATTCAAAGGGTCATGGGCTGATGTTTAGTGGAAAAGAGCTTAACTTCTCCGCATTACCTTATACACCTCATGAGCTAGAAAATGCGTCGCATCAATATGAACTACCTGAGGTCCATAATACTGTTATTCGAGTTTCAAAACAGCAGATGGGTATCGCCGGTGATGATTCATGGGGTGCTCGTACCCACGAGGAGTATTTAATTGATATAGAAAAAAGCCTGGAATTAAGTTTTTCTTTCAAGGGATTATAAAGTATATTCATGTATGAAATATCTCCTTCCATTATTGTGTGTCGGAGATATTTTTTGAAACAGTCTATTTAAACGACTTGCCCTCATAAGCCATGTGAGGTACAATAAGAATCAACATAAAAAAAATCACGATTTATTACAAAATGGAGGAAGAGTATGAGCTTAGCTGATTTGAGTTTTATCGATATGTGCAAGGATATATTAGAGAATGGGACCAGTACCGAGGGAGAAAAGGTAAGACCCAAATGGGAAGATGGAACCTTTGCTTATACCATCAAACAGTTTGGTGTTGTAAATCGTTATGACTTGTCCAAGGAGTTTCCGGCATTAACATTACGAAGACTGGCTTTCAAATACTGTATAGATGAAATGTTATGGATATGGCAAAAAAAATCTAATAATATTAATGAGCTTAAAAGTCACATTTGGGATAGTTGGGCAAATGAGAATGGGTCCATCGGAAAAGCTTATGGCTATCAGATGAGCCTTAAGCATAAATATAAAGAAGGAGAAATGGATCAAGTTGACCGGGTGATATACGATCTGAAGAATAATCCTTATAGTAGGAGAATAATTACTAACCTATATGTTCATCAGGATCTTCATGAGATGAACCTATATCCCTGTGCCTATAGTGTGACATTCAATGTCACAAAGAGGGCAGATAAGGCTAAGCTTGTACTGAATGCGATTCTTAATCAAAGGTCCAACGATATTCTGGCTGCAAACAACTGGAATGTATGTCAATATGCCGTTTTGCTTCATATGCTGGCCCAGGTCTGTGATTATCAGGTAGGAGAGCTGGTTCATGTAATAGCAGATGCTCATATCTATGACAGACATATTCCGATCATAGAGGAGCTTATTAGTCGTCCTACATACGCCGCTCCTGAATTTTATATGAATCCAGATATTAAGGATTTCTATCAGTTTAGAGTAGAGGATTTCGAATTAAGAAATTATAAATATGGTCCTAAGGTCGAGAACATACCGGTAGCGATTTAGCACTAAATACTAAAACATATTAATTTGTATAAGAATGAGAGGGTGTGAATTATATGAATCTTATCGTAGCGGTAGATAATAACTGGGCTATCGGATACCAGAACAAGCTATTGGTTAAAATACCGGCAGATCAGCGCTTCTTTCGCAATGAGACTATACATAAAGCAGTTATTATGGGGAGGAAGACCTTGGAGAGCTTTCCACAGGGATTGCCATTAAAAGATCGCCTAAATGTAGTAATAACATCTGACCCTAATTATAAGGTTACGGATGCGGCTGTAGTAAACAGTATAGAAAAGGCTCTGGAAGTAGTAAGGGACTATGATAGTAAGGATATATTTGTTATCGGTGGGGAGAGTATATATCGTCAGATGCTTCGTTTATGTGACACAGCCCATGTGACAAAGATAGACTATGCTTATAATGCTGATGCATATTTCCCTAATTTGGACGAGATGGAGGATTGGGTCATAACAGGGGAGTCTGATGAACAGACCTACCATGATCTAGTTTATACATTTTATAAATATGAAAGAAGAAATAATGCAAATTAGCTTGATTAAATTATAAAAAAGGAATAATATAGTTAAAACCATTAATCGGAGTAAACCGATGGAAACATGCGCAAGAAAGAAGGGTTGTAAATGCTGGACATTAAAGTCGAAAGGACTAATGAGCCAAAGAAATTACCGGAGAAGGATAATCCGCTAGTGTTCGGAACAATATTCACAGACCATATGTTTGTTATGGATTATACGTTGGGAAAGGGATGGCATGACGCAAGGATAATTCCCTATCAGCCCTTGTGCTTGGAACCTTCTGCTATGGTATTTCACTATGGACAGGAAATGTTTGAAGGATTAAAAGCATATAGAGCTAAAGACGGGAGAACATTATTGTTCCGTCCGGATATGAATGCAAAGCGTACGAACAGAACCTGTATAAGATTATGTATGCCTGAAATTCCCGAGGAGGACTTTGTTCAAGCTATCAAAGAATTAGTTAAGATTGATGAAGCGTGGGTTCCTACAAAGGAAGGTACATCTCTTTATATCAGACCGTTTATAATCGCGACTTCTCCTTTCCTGGGAGTAAGACCATCACATACCTATAAGTTTATTATTATCCTTTCGCCGGTTGGGCCTTATTATCCAGAAGGGCTTGATCCGGTTAAGATTTGGATCGAGGACGAATATGTTAGGGCTGTTAAGGGCGGCATAGGAGAGGCTAAAGCCGGAGGCAACTATGTGGCATCTCTTAGAGCCCAGGTAAAAGCCCATGAAGAAGGATATTCCCAAGTCTTATGGCTGGATGGTGTCCATCGAAAATATATCGAAGAAGTCGGAGCAATGAACATATTCTTTAAAATAAATGGAAGTGTTATTACACCAGAGCTTAACGGAAGTATCCTCCCTGGAGTAACCAGAGATTCTGTTATCAGGCTGTGTAAAGACTGGGGAATTAAATTAGAGGAACGCAAAATTTCTATAGACGAAATAAGTAGAGCACATAAAGACGGACTTCTTGAAGAGGTATTTGGTACAGGTACGGCAGCAGTGGTATCACCTGTCGGTCATCTTCGCTGGGGTAAGGATGTTATGCAGATTAAGGACGGCGGCATAGGTGAATTAAGTCAGAAGCTTTATGACAACCTGACCGGAATTCAGCTGGGAAATATTCCGGATGTTCATAACTGGACAGTTGAAGTGTAAGGGTTCATCAAGCTGAATCTTTAGGCGAATCGGTTCTGCTTTGCAGAACCTTTAGGGGAAGTCGAAAACTTTCAAGTCTAATCTGTTAATTT
>SHOH01000031.1:23657-26900 GCA_004294845.1 Anaerolineaceae bacterium | reverse complement strand
TTTTAGAGCTTTTCTACACCAAATGTAACCTGCTCTCCGTTAATGTTCCATTCTGCTACATAACCCTGCGCCTTGCCAAGCTCTAAGACATCCGCCAGAACCTCGGATTTGACCTCTTCGGCATTACGCTCCAGTATAGCCTTTATCTTATCATTACCCTCTGAACTTACACGAATATGATCCATAACCTCAAAATCTGCATCTTTACGCATGGTCTGAAGCTTACTTATGATTTCTCGGACAAAGCCCTCTTCTATTAGCTCATCTGTCAGCTTAATATCTAATACAACTGTTACTCCATGGTCAGAATCGGATATATAACCCTCAGCCTGAGCAGCTTCGATAAGAAGATCATCCTTCTCAATATATACGGTGTTGCCTTCTAATGTAATACCCAGCTTTCCTGTTGTATTAATCTCATCCATGGCTTCATTACCATTTAACTCTGATAAAATCTGCCTTATGGCTCCTATTTGCTTACCGAACTTCGGTCCCAATGTTTTTAGCTGTGGCTTGAAGCTATAAGATGTAAAATCTCTCACATCATCGGTAAATAGCACTTCCTTAACATTAAGCTCATCTGCGATTATATCCTTAAAGAACTCTGAAAGTGTATTATCCGCTTTCACATACATCTTACCGATCGGTTGACGATTCTTGATGTTTGCAGTATTTCTACAGGCACGGCCTAGAACAACAATCTCAAGAACCTCTTCCATGTTATTTTCCAGCTCTTTATTGATGTAATCTTCATTAAATGTCGGGTATGAACTTAGGTGTATGCTTTCCGCTGCGGTCTTATCAAGATTTACAACAAGGTTTTGATAAATATCCTCTGTCATAAAGGGAACAAAGGGTGCTGCAAGCTTAGATAGCTCTGTAAGTGCTGTATATAGAGTCATGTAAGCATTTATCTTATCCTGTGGCATTCCTTTTGCCCAGAATCGCTCTCTGCTTCTTCTTACATACCAGTTAGAAAGCTCATCCACGAAGTCGGACATAAGTCTTGCTGACTCTGTAATCTTATAATTATCCAGATAACCGTCTACCGTCTTAATGAGACTGTTTAACTTTGATAATAGCCATTTATCCATAACCGGAAGCTTATCATATTCAAGCTTATATTTCGTGGCGTCAAACTGGTCTATATTAGCATATAGTACATAGAAAGCATAGGTATTCCAAAATGTTCCCATGAACTTTCTTTGACCCTCTGTAACAGCACCACCATGAAAACGGTTAGGAAGCCAAAGAGCGGAATTAACAGAGAAGTACCAACGTATGGCATCCGCTCCGTGCTGTGCCAAGGCATCCATAGGCTCTACTGCATTTCCTTTAGATTTGGACATCTTCTGACCGTTCTCATCCTGTACATGGCCAAGTACTATACAGTTCTTAAAGGATGTTTCACCAAATATCAAAGTGGAGATTGCAAGAAGTGAATAGAACCATCCTCTTGTCTGATCAACCGCCTCACTGATAAAATCAGCAGGGAATCTCTCTTCAAAAATCTCTTTATTCTCAAATGGATAGTGCCATTGTGCAAATGGCATGGATCCCGAATCATACCAGCAGTCAATTACAGGAAGAACCCTCTTCATCTCTTTACCACATTCGGGGCATTTTATTGTAACAGCGTCGATGTATGGACGATGAAGCTCGATATCATCGGGACAATTGTCCGACATGGATTTTAACTCCTCTATGCTTCCGATACAGTGCCTATGTTCATCCTCACATTCCCATATGGGCAAAGGAGTACCCCAATAGCGGTCTCTAGATAGACCCCAATCCTGTAAATTCTTTAACCAGTCACCGAAGCGGCCTTGGCCTATGCTCTCCGGCATCCAATTGATTGTATTGTTATTCTTTATCATTTCATCCTTGAGTGCAGTCATCTGGATGAACCAGGATTCTCTTGCGTAATAGATTAGCGGTGTGTCACATCTCCAGCAGAAGGGATAGCTGTGTTCGAATTTTAGGACCTTAAATAGTAACCCTTTCTCATGAAGCATCTTCATAATAGGCTCATCAGCATCCTTACAAAACATTCCTGCAATATCTCTTGCCTCAGATTTGAATTCACCCTTACCGTCTACTAGCTGAACAAAGGGTAGATCATAATTCTTACCTATACGGGAGTCATCCTCGCCAAAGGCAGGGGCAATATGAACAACTCCTGTACCATCTGTTAATGTAACATAATGATCACAGGTAACAAAGAATGCTTTTTTATCTATTTCTGCATAGTCAAATAATGGCTCATATTCGCTATATTCAAGCTCCTTACCCTTAAACCTTTCCTGGATCTCATAGTCTCCGTCTATCACACTACCCAGAAGCGCCTCAGCCAGAATATATTTCTCTGTGCTTACAGCTTTAGGCGCATCGTGATGGTTCACCTTATCGTGAACTTTCTCGTGTTTTTCGCCGTGATGTTCATGATTACATCCGCAACCTTTACTGTTGATTAGATTCCCATTTGCATCCACCTTAACCTTAACTTTAACATAGGTCTCGTCAGGATTAACGCAAAGACCCACATTAGAGGGAAGGGTCCACGGAGTAGTTGTCCAAGCCAGAATATATTCATCCTTCTTGCCCTTTAATCTAAATTTGGCAATTAGAGATTTCTCTTTAACATCTTTATATCCTTGGGCAACCTCATGGCTTGATAGTGGAGTCTCACATCTTGGGCAATATGGAACAATCTTAAAGCCTTTGTATAAAAGGTTCTTATCCCATATCTTTTTTAAAGACCACCATATAGATTCAATATAATTATTCTCATAGGTAATATAAGGGTCCTCCATGTCAACCCAATATCCAACTACATCGGAGAATTCCTCCCACATACCTTTATATTTCCAGACACTTTCCTTACATTTCTTGATGAAGGGTTCAAGACCATATTCCTCTATCTGATCCTTACCACTTATTCCAAGCTGCTTCTCAACCTCTAGCTCAACGGGGAGTCCATGGGTATCCCACCCAGCCTTACGTAGAACATTATATCCCTTCATAGTCCGATATCTGGGGATGATATCCTTAACTACACGGGTAAGCACATGACCAATATGAGGCGTGCCATTGGCGGTCGGGGGTCCATCATAGAAGGTAAAGTTCTTTTTTCCCTTTGACTCTTCTATACTCTTTTCAAATATTTTGTTCTCATTCCAGAACTCTAGAACCTTCTTCTCTCTCTCGACAAAGTTTAAATCCGTTGACACTTTTTTATACATG
>SHOH01000031.1:22284-23557 GCA_004294845.1 Anaerolineaceae bacterium | reverse complement strand
TCCTCCATTCAAAACAAAGAAAGCCCTCATCCGAAAAAGGATGAGAGCATCGCTATCATTAACCACCTGTTTCATATACACTGCCTATCGGCTTTCATACACTATCCATATAACGGCGGAAACCGGCTTAACCTACTGAATAGAATCTCTTCTATCTTTGGATCTTGCAACTATGGAGTGATTTTCAGACATTCGCTACTCATACCGGACTTACACTATCTCCGACTCGCTGTGATTTTTACTGAATGCTTACTCTCTCCGTCATTGTTTTTAACATTTTAATTTCATATATGATAGTATAAAAGCTTCAGAATGTCAAGGGTTTCTTAATAATCAAAGAATACTGTATTCTAAATAATCTAAGAAGAGGTTGTTTCAAAATAGTGTAAGGAGGTTGCTTATTTTGAAACAACCTATTTCATCATTAACTAGGTGTCTATATGCTGTTAAGATAATCAAAATCATTTTTAATTGCATCCCATACAGGTTTGTCATACTCCTCATGCTCAAGAACAAAGAACTTAGCATATTGTGCTGCTTCTTTAATCTTCTTGAAATCAAGGATACCATCACCAGCATCTACGTTAGCTTTCTTATCATCTATCTGCTTAATGTGGATTAATTCAACTCTTTTACCCCATATCTTAATGTATTCTACAGGATCAATTCCTGCATATGCTAACCAAAACACATCTAATTCTAGTATTACATCATCATCTGTTAGCTCTGCGATTAGGTCCATAGCATACTTTCCATCAACCTTTACAAACTCATGGTCATGATTGTGATAGCCTACCTTAATTCCTTCCTTAGCTGCCCTTTTAGAAGCCTTATTAAGAACATCAGCAAGATAGTTAATATCCTCCATTGTGTCTACTTTTGCACCTGGACATACAATATACTTAGAACCAATTGCTTTACTATATTCAAGCTCAGCCTCAAAGCCTTCCTCAAAGATAGATAGTCCACTATGTGAGCCTACTGAATAAAGTCCGCTTTCCTTTAATAACTGCGCTTGTTCACTAGCACTTAAACCACCATAGCCAGCAAACTCCACACCTTTAAAGCCAATCTCACCAACCCGTCTAATTGAGCCAGCAAAATCCTTTTGTGTTTCACTATTTATTGACCAAAGCTGTAATGAAATATCCATATCAATACCCAACCTTTCTTTTTAGCCTATCTACTTTCTTATACCTGCTCTTTCTTACCACTATTATAAGATTTATAAGCAGCTTCCATCATTCTAGTCAGCATGATTCCATCCTCTATA
>SHOH01000031.1:17874-22184 GCA_004294845.1 Anaerolineaceae bacterium | reverse complement strand
CTTAATCAAAAAATACCGGCTGACCTGTTTTTGCTGATGTATAAATTGCTTCAAGAATCTCAGACACTACACAAGCCTGCTCTGGCAATACAACAGGATCAGTATTATTCTTAACAGCATTAATCCAACGTCTTGCTTCAACATCAGCAGGACTACTTGAAACTCCGTCATAGAAAGCAACACCACCTGATGATAAATCAGGTTTTATCTCTATGAGGCGATTGAATTCTCCCTTATTAATAGTAACACCATTCTTAA
This sequence comes from Anaerolineaceae bacterium, assembly GCA_004294845.1. Classification (GTDB taxonomy): domain Bacteria; phylum Bacillota; class Clostridia; order Lachnospirales; family Lachnospiraceae; genus Mobilitalea. The sequence goes on along the minus strand of SHOH01000031.1, from coordinate 21,926 downwards.
TCTGCGCTCCTGCATCACTACCACATAATACAGTACTTCCCTCTTGGATTGGCTCAGAGGTATTTAATGCCCAGCTGGACTCAAGGATTATAGTTGCACCGTTCTTCATAACGATAAAGCCAAATGCTGAATCCTCCATAGTGTTCTCGCCTGGCTCCCAGCCACCCCATGGGTTACCACATTCAGGATTGTTAACCTTCTTATATGTAGTACCTACTACCATCCTTGGTTCATAGTTATTCATAAGGTACAAGGTAACGTCAAGGGAATGGGTACCGATATCGATTAAGGGACCTCCTCCTTGCTCATATTCATTAAGAAATACACCCCAGTTAGGTGTTCCTCTTCTTCTTATTGCAAATGCTTTAGAGAAATAGATATCTCCAAGATCTCCACGGTCAATAACTTCTTTCAAATAAATCGCTTCAGGTTTATGCCTGTGCTGATAACCAACAGTTAATTTCTTACCTGTCTCCTTAGCTGCTTCAACCATCTTCCTTGCATCTTCTGCCTTCTTAGCCATAGGCTTCTCACACATAACATGCTTTCCTGCGTGTAAGGAATCAATTGTAATAGGAGCATGGGAGCGGTTAGGTGTACATACATGGACTACCTCAATCTCCTTATCTTCTAATAATTCACGATAATCTGTATAAACCTTTGCATTAGGTGTTCCATATTGAACTTTAGCAGCTTCAGCTCTCTCTAAAACGATATCGCAAAAAGCCACCATTTCTACATCACCTAGTTTACTTAATGAGGGCATATGTTTTCCATTTGCAATACCACCACATCCAATAATTCCAATCTTAATTTTCTTTTCCATAGTATAAATCTCCTTTCTTATTGTTTATTAGTTTCATCTACTAAAAGCATAGTATAAATACCTTCAAAGTGATATAATTATTTTGCATGAAAGTATCAATAATTTGTCCTTGGGAATTAGGTTTACAGGTTACGAAGAAAGGGATTTATTTTATGGATAAAAATTATTATGTTGAAACAAGAGATATGTATGGTCAAACGCCTCATCAATTCAGTACTCATATTCAAGAGGCTTTGGGTCCACAGATTATGGTTCACGCACATATTCATAACTATATTGAAATAATCTATGCCTTATCAGGAAAATATCGTATTTTATTAGATAACAAAGAGTATAGCTTCAGTGAAGGCGATATGGTTCTTATAAACTCTAACGAGATTCATAGTATTTTCTCCTTGTCAACAGGGAGCAATCAATATGTCGTTATTAAATTTGACCCTGAAATCTTCTATACCACAGCACAGTCACTTTTTGAGATGAAATATATAATGCCTTTTATCTTAAATGAATCCACTCATCAGAAAGTTTTCCCTAAGGAGGCTATTGTAGATACGGTAATTCCCGGTCTTATATCAAATATTAGTAATGAGTTTTTAAATAAATGTTACGGCTACGAGCTTGCTGTTAGAGCCAATATCTATAATTTATTCTTATTTATTCTTCGCAGCTGGAATGAACAGAATGCAAACTTAGATATCAATATGCATCTTAATAAAGACATGGTTATAAAATTTCAGACTGTATTTGATTATATTGAAGATAATTATCAGGATGACATCACTGCTTTAGAAATGGCCCAGCTTTGTAATCTAAGCTATAGTTATTTTTCCAGATTGTTTACACGGATTATGAAGATAAATTTTCGTGCCTACTTAAATTATGTCAGGATTACAAAGTCAGAGAGGCTCCTAACATCAACCGATCTTAATATAACAGAGGTTGCACTACAGGTGGGCTTCTCAACCTCAAGCTACTTTATCCAGCAGTTTAAGTTCTATAAAGATATTACTCCAAAGCAGTACCAAATCAAATACAAGGTGTGATATAATCTGGGAATTTTTGTTGTCTTGCCATATTTCAATCTCTTATTTTCTTATTTGTAGCAATGTGTTACAATTGTAATGTTGATTATATACTAAATAAATTTTTCGAAGGTGATAAAAATGAGTAAACAAAACTTAACGTTACTAACAGACTTTTACGAGCTGACTATGATGCAGGGCTACTATAATAATAAGAATAATGATACTGTTATATTCGATATGTTTTATAGGGACAACCCTTGTGCTAGTGGCTATGCTATCTGCGCAGGCCTAGAACAAGTGATAGATTATATTAAGAATCTCAGATTCAAAGAGGATGATATTGATTATCTGCGCTCATTAAAAATATTTGATGAGGGCTTTCTTTCATATTTGAAGGGTTTCCACTTTTCTGGAGATATCTATGCTGTTCCCGAGGGTACTGTTGTATTTCCGATGGAGCCTTTAGTTAAGGTTATTGCCCCCATTATGGAGGCTCAGTTAGTTGAGACAGCTATCCTTAATTTTATTAATCATCAAAGTTTGATAGCCACTAAGGCATCCCGTGTGGTATATGCAGCAGGCGGCGCACCTGTAATGGAGTTTGGCTTAAGAAGAGCACAGGGTCCCGATGCCGGCACCTTAGGTGCAAGAGCAGCTGTTATAGGTGGTTGTATCGGAACAAGCAATGTATTATCCGCTAAGCTGTATGATTTACCCGCACTTGGAACACATGCTCATAGCTGGATTATGAGCTTTGAGGATGAGCTTACTGCATTTCGCAAATATGCAGATCTCTATCCTTTAAATACAACCTTACTGGTGGATACTTACGACACTCTGCGTACCGGTGTGCCAAATGCAATAAAAGTATTTGAAGAGCTTCGTGATAACGGTAGGATGCCTGAAAAATACGGTATCCGTCTTGACAGCGGAGACTTGGCTTATTTATCAAAAATTTCTAGAAAAATGCTTGATGAAGCGGGCTTTACTGAGGCTACCATAACCGCTTCCAGTGATTTAGATGAATATATTATTGATTCCTTGAACTCACAGGGTGCAAAAATCGATTCCTGGGGAGTTGGTACAAAGCTTATTACCTCCAAGGACTGCCCGTCATTTGGTGGAGTCTATAAGTTGTCTGCTATAGAAAGAGACGGCGAGCTTATACCCCGTATGAAGCTTTCAGAAAACCAATGGAAGATGACCAATCCTGGGAACAAAAAAATATATAGAATTTATGAAAAGGATAGCGGTAAGATTAAAGCAGACTTAATAGCCCTAGAAGATGAGCAGCTTACATCAGATAAGCCTCTTTTATTGTTTGACCCGATAGCAACCTGGAAGAAAACTTATCTTAGTCCGGATACTTATACTTTAAGAGAATTGCTTGTTCCAATATTCATAAAAGGTGAATGTGTATACACTTCTCCTTCAGTTATGGATATTCGTGAATACTGTTTTAAGGAACAAAATACACTTTGGGATGAATGTAGAAGGCTTGCTAATCCTCATAATGTTTATGTGGACTTGTCCAATAAACTATATCAATTGAAAACTAGGTTGTTAAATAATTATAATACAAGCTTATAAACTACCAGAATCTTTTATTTTATAGATAGCATTTTTTATGATATACTGTATAAGATAATGTGAATCGTTATGCTCGCAGAGGGTTCAGATATTATTATACGAAGGGAGAACCCTTATGGGAAAATTCAAAATACCAATTATAGTTTCAGCTTGTATTTTGTTTATGATATTGCTGTCAGGATACTTATTTTTCAGTAAGGATTCACCTGATAGTGATATCCCTATACATACAGACCGAGGCATAGCCGAGGCCTCCACAGTATCACCCGGCGCTATTACGAAGCCAACAGATAGTTCAGGTAACTATACATATATTCCTCCTACTTATGAATATGATAATAATAATAAAAATAAAGAAGAGGATCAAATGTCAAATAACGTACCTACCAAAGCTCCATGGACTCCGGCTACTGAAATGGATCTGGATCCCAAAAGCATTACTGTATATATAAATAAAGAACACTGTCTACCGAAAGATTATGTACCTGAGAATTTGGTGGTGCCTAATATTCCCTTTGATAACAACGGCAACAGTGAAAGAAAATTAATGCGTATAGAAGCTGCAGTAGCCATAGAGAAGTTGTTTGAGGCTGCTTTAGAAGATGGATATA
>SHOH01000031.1:15947-17774 GCA_004294845.1 Anaerolineaceae bacterium | reverse complement strand
GAAGATTTAGCCAATTATCTATATTCCAACAATATGACCTTGGATGAATACTATAAGTATGTACCAAGCGAAGGTTTTGATTATGAAGAAAAATATGCTAATTTAATTAACTATAAACCACCTGTTACTCCTACCCCTATTCCTGAGGAAGAATTGGAAGAACAAGAGACTCCCGATGAATTAACGGACGAAAATTTAGAAGATGATATAGACGAGGATATAGAAGACGAAGGTTTAGAAGATGATACGGACGAGGATTTGGAGGACGATATGCAGGGTGACGATTTAGTAGGTGATGTTTCAGATAGAGATGATTCCGAGAATGTTAATCCTGAAGATGATGAAATAGTTGACGATGAGCTTGATGATGCAAGTCTAGAAGATGAATCTAAGAATGATAATATAGAGAACAATGGCCTTAAGGATTTAGAGGAAACAGTTAATCCGCCTCCTCTTAATCCTGACATTTAAAAGGAATAAAACAAAGTAACACAAGTAAGAACACTCGTGACTTTAGTCATGAGAGGTTCAAGGAGGGAATATATGAGACTATTATTAATAATACTATTTTTATTGTTATTTTTTATTATAAGTATTCCCCTGTTCTTAATTGAGTTTATTATAGGTAAGTTTAGTCATCGTGCACAGGTTGCCAGTTCACAGAAAATCGTAGTTATGGCTTTTCATGTGATACTCTTTCTTGCCGGAGTAAAGCGTACTGTAATCGGACGAGAGAATGTCCCCACAGATGAACCGATATTATATATTGCTAACCATAGAAGTTATTTTGACGTTCCTATAGCTTATGTAAGTCTACCAACTCTGACGGGCTTTATGGCAAAGAAGGAAATCGGAAAAATTCCCTTCTTAAGGACATGGATGAAATTCTTGCAGTGCCTCTTTCTTGATAGGGAAGATATCAGGCAGGGCTTGAAGACAGTCCTTCAGGCTATTGAGCAGGTTAAAGCAGGATATTCCATCTTTATATCACCTGAAGGTACCAGAAATCACGATAAAGAAATGCTTCCATTTAAGGAAGGTAGCTTTAAGATTGCCGAAAAGACAGGCTGTGCTATTGTTCCTGTTGCTCTTACTAATACAGATGAGATTTTTGAAAATCATGCTCCGCGGGTTAAATCAACAAAAGTGGTTATGGAATTTGGCAAACCGATATATCCTAATCAGCTTGATAAAGACCAAAGAAAACGTATTGGTTCCTATGTTCAGGATATTATTAAGGAGATGCTTGATAAAAACCGTATTTAGTGATACAATAATCGTTGCTTAATCAAAAGGTTACTATGAAAAATTACAAACATTTATTATAATAAATACAAAAACAGGAGGTACATAGTACATGGATACCGTGTTACTTGTAATACTAATAGTTGCAGTTGTTCTTATAGGTGTATTTGTAGCCCTATATTTCTTAGGTAAGAAGCTGCAAAAAAGGCAAGCCGATTCTGAAGAACAGATGAAGGCTACAGCTCAGACATTTTCTATTCTCGTAATCGATAAAAAGAAAATGAAGCTAACGGAGGCCAATCTTCCAAAGATAGTTCTTGAGCAAACTCCTAAGTATCTCCGCCGTTCCAAGGTTCCTATTGTTAAGGCCAAAATTGGTCCAAAGGTTATGTCCTTGATGTGTGATGCCAAGATATTTGACCTCATTCCTATAAAGAAAGAGGTAAAGGCCGTTATCAGTGGTATTTATATTACTGATGTTAAAGGTTTAAGAAGCAATCTTGAACCTAAAGGCGCTAAGAAAGGCTTTTTCGGTAAAATAAAGGATAAATTCTCAAAAAAGTAAACCTAAATGGTTATTAA
>SHOH01000031.1:0-15847 GCA_004294845.1 Anaerolineaceae bacterium | reverse complement strand
TTTTCGGTAAAATAAAGGATAAATTCTCAAAAAAGTAAACCTAAATGGTTATTAATAATACTGAAAATATAATCCTCTTACCCGTAAACACATCAAAAAGGTAAGAGGATTTTTCGTGAATAAGCGTAGCGTGAAAGTTTAATCCGTTTATGCAAAACTACGAACTGGAGGAAATATGGGTAGAAGAAAAAAGAGCAATCTGAACAGAAAGCTGAATAAGATATTATTATTTATGACCGCACTGCTTATAGTGCTTATAGCCATAACCTATGTAGACTCAAAAATACTTAATAATAAAGCCAACGATAACTCCTCTAGTATTACTGATCCTCAGAATAATACAAACCCGTCCGATGATAATAATATCCCCTTAGAGGATACTTCGACTGATTCACCCGGCTCTCCTCAGGCAGGTGATAGATCTGATGAAAAGGACGAGCCTCAAGCAGATGATATTGTAGACATCGAAGAACCGTTACCTGCAAAGCCTATAGTACTCGCCTTTGCGGGAGACGTTAATTTTGATGAGGATTCCAAACCGGTAGCCCGTTATGACAGAGAGAATAAAGGTATTCTTGGTGGCATCTCAGAGGATCTGGTTAATGAGATGAACGAAGCCGATATCTTTATGCTTAACAATGAATTTGCATATAGTACAAGAGGAAGAGAAATCATAGAAAAATCCTACACCTTTAGAGCAGATCCTAAACGGGTTGAGATTCTAAAGGAAATGGGTGTGGATATCGTATCCCTTGCCAATAATCATGCATTAGATTTTAGAGAAGAAGCTCTTCTTGATACATTTACAACTCTTGATGAAGCAGGGGTTGATTATGTTGGTGCAGGCGTTAATATGAATCGTGCAAAGGCACCCATCTACTACACCATCGGCGATACTACTATTGCTTATGTAGCCGCTTCGCATGTTATATATGCTATGGACTGGTATGCGACAGATACACGTCCGGGTATGATAGGAACCTATGACCCCGCTTTATTTGTGACCTCAATAAAGGAAGCTAAAGAGAACAGTGACTTTGTCGTGGTATATGTACACTGGGGTAAGGAACGAACCCATGAGCCCGTAAGCTACCAAAAGAATTTGGCTAAAATATATATCGATGCCGGTGCAGATGCTGTTATAGGTTGTCATCCCCATGTAATGCAGGGAATTGAATTCTATAAAGGAAAAACCATAGCATACAGTCTCGGCAACTACTGGTTTAATGCCTCAAAAAGAGAATCCGGACTATTAAAGATATACATTAATCCGGATGGAAGCACCGAAACACAGCTTCTTCCCGCTATGAATGATAACACTTATACTTATATGATTACGGAGGGAGATGCTCGAGAATCTTACTTCAAATTCATGGAGGACATCTCTTTTAATGTAAAATTTGATGAGAAGGGATTCGTATCAGAAAAGTAGAACCTTACTTATAGCAATATAAATATTGAATAGGACCAAGATTAATCAAAAATAAAGCACCGATTTCCTTAATAGACTAAGGAAATTTCGGTGCTAATTATTCATTAACTACAATCCGAATTTGGTTGTCTGATATATGGCTATTCTCATGTGAAAGAGAATATTCCATAAGAAGGTTAAGTTCATTTACTTTTTCTTCTAAATCAATCTTCGCAGTCTGAATCTGAAAATAAAGACTTCCATAGGGAGTATCATATACCGATTGTGTCGCCCTGCTTAAATCAAAAAACATATGGGTACTGTTTTCACCGTTTTTTATCATCTCAACCAATCCCTGAGAGATTTTTATAGTGTTAACACAATCCTCATCCCTAGTTATGGAGTTATTATCAGTATCATTTGATTTTTTATCCTTCTTCACGTCACTCTCCATATATCTAAGGATATGCATATCATCAAGTCTACGATACTGCCCTATAGCCTTGGTGATAATCCTACTTTCATCTTCACCACGGACTATTCCCTCTATAAATATACTAACCTTTCTATTCATTTTTAACTCCTAATCATCCAAGCTCTTCGATGTTAATATCCTTTGTTTCCATTACTTCACAGGGTAATATGGTGTTAGCAAATTGTCTGAATTTCTCTGCTCCGTCACTTACATAGAATTTGTGATTAAGCTTAGGATTAGCATCGTTTCTCAATCCTTTGTCTGTAAGCACCTCAGATAATACTTTGGCGGTCTCATATGCAGGATTAACCAATACGATATCCTCTCCAACAACCTTTCCTATGGTTTTCCTAAGCAAAGGATAATGGGTACAGCCAAGAACTAATGTGTCTATCTGCTTATCCAAGATCTCGCTGGTATATCTTTTTACCATTTCAAATGTGACCGGATCATCAAGTAATCCTTCCTCAACTAATGGTACAAAAAGAGGGCATGCCTTACCAAAAACCTCTACCTTTGGATTAGTCTTACTCAATATCTCACTATATATTCCGCTTTGAATTGTTCCTTCAGTACCGATTACGCCTATTCTTCCGTTCCTAGTGGTAGATGCAGCCACCTTGGCACCGGGCTTTACAACTCCGATAATAGGTATGTCAACCTCCGACTTAACTGTCTCTAATGCAAGTGCACTTGCGGTATTACAGGCGATTACAATTGCCTTTACATTATTATTCATTAAAAATCTGACAATCTGTCTGGTATAGGTAATGACCGTCTTCTTTGATTTACTTCCATAGGGAAGTCTTGCTGTGTCTCCAAAATATATAATGGTTTCACCGGGTATCTGATTCATAATTTCCTTTACAACCGTAAGTCCGCCGACGCCTGAATCAAATACACCTATCGGTGCTTTATTTATCATATTACTAACCTCCTATAAAACCAGAAACTTTGGACTACATATAACGGAGGTTATGCCTCCTGCTAATGTGATATGTGGCTATATCCATTTATCTATAACGCTTATTCATTTTACTATTAAATTAAACTAAGTTCAAGAGCTTTTCACCTTTTCAGTTTATTCAAACTATGGATATCGGTTACCGTATATTTTATAAGTTTTAGGTCAATAATTAGATATCAAATGTAAATATACAGCTATAAATTTTATGAGGAGGGTTTATGAATAAGAAATCAGGTAAATTTAATCTTAACTTTATACATAATAAAATACTGGATTCAGATCAAAATAGCAGTCAAATGCGACTATTTTTTTTATTGCTACTATTAATATCATCCTTGGCAATCGCCCAATTAGTCCGGATACATTCGGCAGATCCCAGCAGGCTTCAGCAGAAAATAGCTCATGAAATAATCCGCTTTCATGTGATTGCAAATAGCGACAGTGATGAAGACCAATACCTAAAATATCAGATCAAGGATGCCTTAGTAGAATGTTTGCAGCCTTATCTAATGGATGTCCATGATGTTGAAGAGGCACAGGATATACTTACCGATATGCTTCCTTATATTCAAAAAGTGGCAAGTCAAGTAATAGATAAAAATGGCTATAACTACTTGGTTACAGCATCTATTTCATCCACTTATTTTCCTATGAAGGTATACGGGGACTATACATTTCCACCGGGAAGATATGAGGCTTTGCAGGTCAGAATCGGCAGTGCCAAGGGAAAGAATTGGTGGTGTGTAATGTTTCCTCCCTTATGTTTTGTTGATGAAACCTATAGTATAGTGGATGAGGATGGCAAAGAAAAGTTAAAATATCTTTTAACAGAGGATGAGTTTGATGCATTAAAAAATAATAAAGTCCCTATTAAGATAAGATTCAAGCTATTTGATTCAATAAAAAAACTGTTTAGCTAGGGATTTAATTTGTAAAGCCTTACACCTTATGATAAAATACCTGTATCTAAGTCGGAGAAGAAACTCTGACCTAGATATTGTTAAGGTATTGGGAGGAATATAATGAATTCCATAACAGTAAAGGCATATGCTAAGATTAACCTTGGTTTAGATGTAATAAGAAAACGTCCTGACGGCTATCATGATGTAAGCATGATCATGCAGACCGTTAATTTGTATGACACAATAAATATTAAAAAAACAAAATTTCAATCCGTTACCATACGCTCAAATCTATATTACCTTCCTACGGATCGGAGAAATTTAGTATATAAAGCTATTGAGCTGTTTCGTGAAAATCATCCTATAAGAAGCGGCTTAAACATATTTCTTAACAAGCGAATTCCCGTAGCCGCAGGTCTGGCAGGGGGAAGCGCAGATGCCGCCGCTACATTAAAAGGCTTAAATAGGCTATATCAAGCAGGTTTATCCCTTGAAGAGCTTATGAAGCTTGGGGTAAAGCTTGGGGCTGATGTTCCCTATTGTCTCCTAATGGGAACAGCGCTTTCTGAGGGAATAGGTGAGATACTTAAACCTTTGACTCCCATGCCGGATTGCAGTATTCTACTTGTTAAGCCAGACATCAGCGTCTCCACGAAATATGTATATGAGAATCTACGTCTTAATGAAGAGGCAAAACATCCGAATATCCCAGCTATGCTGGAAGCTCTACAGGAAAATAATATATATAAGCTCGCCCCTCTTATGGAAAACATTCTAGAATCTGTTACCATAAAGGAGTATCCTATTATCGAAGAAATCAAATCGGTTATGAAGGATAAAGGAGCCCTGACCGCACTCATGAGCGGAAGCGGACCCACGGTATTTGGAATTTTTGATAATCAACTCAAAGCTGAAAAGGTATATCGATATTTCAAATCCTCAGGCTACGGAAAGCAGGTTATTCTGACAAGACCATATTGATGAGGCTGCTTCATAATATTTAAAGGCATATCATTCCCTATAGTACGCATTAGGAGAACAGATATGCCTTTCAATTATTAAACAGCCTCTCAATTATTCACTGGCTTCTATTCGTTTAACGAATCTCTCCAGCTTTCCATCTTACTGATTGTGCGGTCAAGAGTGTCTCTGCTTATCTGCGGAAGCGACCCTCCCCATGCCTTCTCAGCTTGCTCAAAACCTTTCTTAACGGCCTTTATCATGATATCTGCCTTGGAGGGGTCACCTCCTGATAGAGCTTTAGCAAAGGATAAAAGTCTTTCTGAGGTCTGCTCAACTCCCCAGTAACCGTCCTCTGCAATATCCTTCTGGGCTTGTAATCTGGTCTCTTCATCTACCTGTAACTTTCCTTCCCTAAGAAGGCCATATATATTCGTTGCCTTATCAAAGGTTTCTCCTTGCTCAAGCAGCATCCTTTCTACTAAATCTCTTAGTCTCTTTGCACCTGCTTCAGCCTCTGATAGAAGTCTGTCGATAGTAGCCTGGTCCCTTTGGTGAACCTTGTTGGTGGTAGATGACTTTTCATATACTGCTGCCTTATCCGTACTGACAGGGGTTACCTCTTCTTTGACTTTCTTACTGTCATTGCTTGTATACTTGGTACTTGTATCACTATTACTTGTTATCTGATGTATACTCATTTCAATCCTCCTCATTAAGTATGAACTTCCAATAATATCAACTGAGGATTTAACCTCCTCATTAAATATGAACATGCCAATGATTACCTATAAACTGTACTATGATATTTACCATCCTTGGTAGAGGAGATCACCCTCCTTGATTAATAGGACTAATATCCTGTACTCTTTATATCGGAGGAATGTTTAATTATCTTTATAAGTGCAAGAAAAGAATCTATCTTATTGTTTGTAAAAGCACATAAGTATAATAGTTTTGCATATTTATAATGGTTATTTATTCTTATATAGCCATATCAACCTTTTTCATAATAATCAGCTTATCGCCTTCCCTGATGTTGTCATTTTCCAAATCGTTAATTTCCATGATGTTATTAACTGAGGTATAGTATTTCTTTGCAATATTCCACAGGCTGTCATCTTTTTTAACAATATATCCAACTATTCCAGGCATAGCCTGTAGTTTTTCCAGATCCAAATCAGCCACTTCCAAATCAGTGATAATCGGCTCAGTTACCTTGTCAAATACTATGGTATTAAGATTCATGACTGCCTTAACCTCAATCTCATCACTGTCCAGCATCATAACACTTAGTTGGTCTATGCTTGGTCTTATCTCATAGCTACTGTCAGGATTCATTCCTTTAACCTCAATAATCTGTGTAAATGGTATAGCTCCCTTTAAGGATGACAGAGGCCTTAAGTCATCTTCTGAAATATAAAGGATATTCATATCAATTATCCCCTCAACCTGTAGCTCTGTACCATTAGGAATAATATCATCGATTTTAATCAAACCGTCCGAATGACAAATCTGAAGGATCTTAGGCTGGTTATCAGGCACACGAATGCGATCTGCAATTCTGTGTTTACTATTGTTTTTTATCACCAGGTTTTCATAAGTGGCATCACGAATTATTGGTGTAATCTCTTTACAAGGACTGTAGACATCACAAAGAATTTCAGGCTCCTGTATATCATAGACCTTTATGATCATTTCCAGTATTACCTCCAGGTCTATAACCCTTTCCTCTCCGTCCATATCAGGCTTGATTTCTATGTTCTTGTTAAGTATCCTAAAGGTAATGTCCTCAACCATATTCTCATTGCAGCCGTTGCAATCAACTGTTCCTCCAAAGGATATCTCGGTCTCGTAATACTCAATGGGATTTTCTTCGCTTTCACTGGAGTATAGGATAAATACAGGCATATCGCCTTTAATTGTGAATTTATCCTCCAGAAGTCTTACCTCCATACTATTTAACCGAATAGCATCGAACAGTACAGATAACACATTACCCTTATTGGTAGGGAGTATAATTTCATCCTTAATACGGAAGGTATCCTTCTTATCAACACTTATATCTGTGATTTCAATCTTTTTACTGATGTACTGAACGTCCTCGGGTCCCTCTACCATTACTCCTGTTTCCTCATCATAGAGCTCTTCTATCGCAACAGATAGACTCAAAATAGACTTTACACTTAATTTTCTTGAATTAATAAGTCCTGTGGACAGGTCCTCAAGCTCCCATTTTACAATCGGGTCATCATCTACACAGGTTAACTCCATATTTATCATTTCATCAAATGGAATTGCACCGGAGATATTATGTATCGGTCTTGCGTCCTCCTCACTAAAATATAGGACATTAAATCCAAGCTCCCCCTTTATCAAGAGCTTACCGTTCATAGCTTTGATTTCATTAATTATTACATCTCCCTGCTGTGTTATAATCCGATCTATATCCGGTTTGATATCGGGAACATTAAAATCATCATCCAATGTAAGCTGCAGGGCGCTCTTACATTTTAATTTATTCATATGAATATTCTTTTTTATTAACTCCACTAATATCCCTCCTTGAATTTGGACATACGATTACATGCCTCTGACATATCATATTCATCCTAAAAGGGATTTATGATTTTTGACTCAAAAAAAGACCGAAACTATAAGATTTCTTACGGCTTCGGTCAGTGCTCTATATTATCCTTGTCTGCACAAAATAAGCTCAACGTCCTTGGTTAAAACATCCGTATAACTATATGACATAGTCCGTACAGGCATATCGCTGCTTCCTTGCGTCTTTACTAGAAAGATGCTCGGATATGTCTCGGATATAAATCCTACCGTTTCATCAATTCTGTGTCTGCCCCTGTTAATTCTGACTTTTACCTTCTTCCCCGTATGGCTTATTACAGCATTTCGTACCTTATTTACATCCATCTGCTTCATCATATTAACTCCTTACTAATGATTCTATATCCATTGTTGAGTCTTGTTCTACTATATGGACATAATACATTGATTTTATTACATATTTCATGCATCATAGGTATTATAGCATAAAATTCTAATATTTGTCAAGAAGTTTTCTGACAATTCAGAGTAGTTTAGTGTATTTTATCCATAAATATGCACAGTTTATTCTCTAAAATTTGTTAATTATTTATGGAATATTTTTTAATAATAGTAACATGTACCCATACATTTCAATAAATATGCACAAAACCAAGAGGATTAATTCACCTTTAACCCGACATTTTAGCAAAATTTTTATACAATATATGGACATCGGTCTAATAATTAGTACAAAATGTAGTGGTTTCCATATTAACAGAATACTCTTACGCTATACAGGCTTTACTCAATTATAAGCTTTACTCAAATACAATCTTTTTATCCATATATTCCAGCTTTACAGCAATATAAGGATAAGTTACACCCTGTGTCACCAAATCATCCTGTGATGGCCCAATAAGATTCGTATCAATATAAATTGCATTGTCAGTAAGAAACAGTTCTTCAACTGCTATACTATAGCCTCCACTGTTCTGTTTTCCATATCCAACTACAATATACAGAGAGTCATTATTAGAGTAATGTAGTCTGAATGGCTTATCTTTCTTTTCATCTATGATTTCCTTTAATTCTCCGGGTAAATCTGCATCCTCTACAACCGTAAATTCCAAATCCTTTAATTTCTTGATCTCCGATTCATCCTTTTTACATCCTACTAATCCATATACCGTAAAAATTATTAAAAGAAGCGTAATTATTGTTTTTAGCCTCTTCATTATAACCTCCAAGAGTCTTTATTTACTTAATCTTATGAGCAGTTTGTCAAAATAATTCATTCTCCTTCATCTGGATGAATGCTATCTCCAATTCTATCTGAGCCCTAATATCAGTCGTTTACTAATTTCGGTAAAAATTACCTCCCTCTTTCTTTACGACTAGAATTTTTCATGATACAATTAGCTATATTGCATTACTTAATAAGGAGCTTGTGTCGTGTCCGGTCATAATAAGAAAAAAATTATAATTTTTGCCTCAACTATTATCTTTTTACTCTGTGCAATAATTTTTGCTACAGCAGTATTTCTTATACTAAATAATAATAACAAAGACACATCGGCAAATGCTGCTGTATCATCTGTAGTTCCCTTCGATGATACGATTATTTTGCCTGTCAATAATATAGATACAACTGCCACTCCGATTCCTAGCGCCACAACCACGCCTGCTCCTAGAATAGCAGCTATCACACCGTCCCCTACACCATTGCCCAGCCCAAGACTGACGACGCCAGCTCCCGAACCTAGTCTTGAACCTAGTCCTGAACTTAGTCTTGAACCTAGTCCTGAGCCAACCTCTACACCTGATCCTACTAAAGCTCCTACCCCAAGTTCAAAGCCAAAAAAGAAAATGCCAAAGCTTCTTTCTAATCCTAAAGGAAAACGGGACGAGGAAGGAAGACTTCTACAGTTTAAGGATCTTCTTGAGGCTAATAGCCATGTAAAGGGCTGGATTAAGGATAGCACCATGGATTATGTGGTACTTCAATCTTCTAAAAGCAATCCTGAATACTATCTTTTTAAAGATTTTTTTGGCGATTATTATAAAGCCGGATCCCTATTTTTAGATCATAGGTCTTCGATCGAAACGCCTACCCAGAATTTTGTAATTCACGGCCATAACATGATTTCTACTCCCGAAAAAATGTTTCATTATATAAAGTTCTATAAGGATATCAGCTTTTATAAAAAGCATCCCATTATATCATTTGATACTCTTTACGAGGAGGCTGATTACAAGGTCTTTGCAATAATTAAGACAACACCTAAGGTAAATAAGGACTATTTTTTTGAATACCGCCAATCCACCTTTGAGAATTCATCAGATTTCCTTAATTTTGTATATCAAATTAGGATACGTTCACTTATAACAGTAGATGATGTAGATATTAATGAGAATGACACTCTCCTAACACTATCCACCTGTTCCTATGAGGTTGATAATGATTATAGGACGGTTGTTTTTGCAAGGAAAATTCGGAAGGGCGAGGATTCAAATGTAAATATGAAGACCGTAAAGGTTAACAAAACCCCTCTGTATTGTGATGATTACTATAAACAAAATGGTGGCAAAGCACCTAAGCTGCCCGCCACCTTTGAAAAAGCTTTAGAAAAGGGAGATATTAATTGGTATAGTCCACCTTCTGACTGATACCTTTTACTATATATTATTCAGCTTGTATACCTACAAGCTCATAACCCACTTCCTCAATAGCTTCTTTAAAAATATTGTCTGTAATATCTTGATTGATCTCAACAAGAGCATACTTTTCTTCTAAATTAGCCTTAGCTGATACAACTCCATCCAGTTCATTTAAGGCTTCTTCTACATGTTTTACGCAGTGAGCGCAGGTCATTCCTTCTATAAGCAGTTTCCTATTCATATCTATTCCTCCTTGTATATATCAAACTCTGTTATTTATTGTTTAAATAATTATCTTCATTTACTTGCAGGCTTAAATCTCTTTAAGCGCAGAGCATTGGTTACCACCGATACCGAACTTAAGCTCATGGCAGCTCCCGCAAACATGGGACTGAGTAAAGGTCCGCCAAAGATATGAAGAATTCCCATAGCGATAGGTATCCCAATCGTATTATAAGCAAATGCCCAGAATAAATTCTGTTTTATATTGCGGATGGTGCTTCTGCTTAATTGTATCGCAGTAGGTACGTCCATTAAATCACTTCTCATAAGAACAATATCTGCCGATTCCATTGCCACATCCGTCCCCGAACCTATGGCAATTCCGATATCAGCCTGTGCAAGAGCCGGAGCATCATTAATTCCGTCACCAACCATGGCTACTTTACTTCCTTCTGATTGAAGCTTCTTTACTTCGTTAGCCTTGTCTTCAGGTAGCACCTCGGATAGAACCCTGTCTATTCCTACTTGTTTTGCAATAGCCTGTGCGGTTCTTTCATTGTCACCTGTAATCATAGCCACTTTTATACCCATATTATGAAGGCTTTCAATAGCCCTTTTACTGGTGTCCTTTACAGTGTCTGCAACAGCTATTATTCCAGCCATACTTCCATCTATCGCAATATACATAGGGGTCTTTCCTTCGTTTGCAAGCCTGTCAGAGCTGTCTTCAAAGCTATCCAGGATAACATTCCTATCAACCATCAACTTTCGATTTCCAAGAAGCATCTGCTTGCCGTCTATGGTCACTTCAATTCCGTGGCCGGGTATTGCCTTAAAATCAGAAGCTTTTTCTGTCTGCAAGTCCATCTTAACCGCATGATCTACTATAGCTTCACCAAGAGGGTGCTCTGAGCCCTTTTCAGCCGATGCTGACAGCATTAGAAGCATATCCTCACTAATATTATCCGCTGTAATGATATCAGTTACCCTTGGACTGCCCTCCGTAATTGTTCCGGTCTTGTCAAATACCACTGTATCTATTATATGCGCAGTCTCTAAAGCCTCACCACTTTTAATAAGAACGCCGTTTTCTGCTCCTTTACCGGTTCCCACCATAATGGCTGTAGGAGTAGCAAGTCCCAAAGCACATGGACATGCAATAACCAGCACTGATATAAATATAGTCAAGGCAAAGGTAACACTTTCACCGCCAATAAAATACCAAGCAAGACCTGAAAGTATCGCCAGTACTATAACAATCGGAACGAAATATCCCGATATTATATCCGCAAGTTTGGCGATAGGAGCCTTTGAGCCCTGGGCATCTTCTACAAGCTTAATAATCTGAGCAAGTGCCGTATCCTTTCCTACCCGTGTTGCTTTATATTGAATGCTTCCGTTTTTATTTATGCTTGCACCGATTACTGTATCTCCGATATGCTTTTCAACGGGAATACTTTCGCCGGTCAGCATAGCTTCGTCCACTGAGGTTATGCCACTTACCACAACACCGTCTACAGGCATCTTTTCTCCGGGCTTCACCACAATAACATCTCCGACCTCGACCTCATCTATAGGTATTTCAACCTCATGATCATCTCTTATAATAGTGGCTGTCTTTGGAGCTAGGCCCATAAGCTTTTTGATAGCTTCAGAGGTCTTACCCTTGGATACCGTCTCAAAATACTTTCCAAGAGTAATAAGTGTAAGAATTACCGCAGCAGATTCAAAGTATAATTCCATAGTATAGCTTGCATCTCCCTGCAATATCTGTACTAAAGCAAATACTCCATACACTACAGCTGCACTGGTTCCTATGGCAATTAAGGAATCCATGTTCGGGCTACCCTTAAACAAGGTTTTAAATCCTACTATATAATAGCGATATCCTACAGCTACAACTGGAATTGTTAGTATAAGCTGTGCTATGGCAAATGCTGCGGGATGCATCATGGGGTCTATAAACTCAGGTAAAGTAAGTCCTATCATATGTCCCATGGATATATATAATAAAGGTAGGGTGGCTACAAGAGATATAATAAATCTTAGCCATAAAGACTTTTGTTCTTTGACCTTAGAATCTCTATCTACATCCACGACAATATCCTCTTCAACTGCTTTATAACCTGCTTTAACAACCGCATTCTTTATATCTGAAACTCTTAGCTTAGATGGGTCATAGCTTATAGAAAGCTTCTCAGTCGCAAGATTAACATTTGCACTTGTTACGCCATCAAGCTTACCGGTAACCCGTTCTACTGCTCTGGAGCAGGATGCACAGGTCATTCCTTCTATTTTAAATGATTTGTTTGTCATCAATTGTCCCTCCATTCTTGCGCAATCGATTATTTTCCTGTGATCTTAGATAAAATATCAATAATCTCATCTATCTTCTCACTTCCTTTATCATGCTCGAAGGCTTCCTTAACACAATGATCCATGTGTTGCCTAAGAATCAGGAGATTTGCCTTCTTTAAAAGGCCTTGTGTAGCAATAATTTGATTGGATATGTCAACACAGTATCTGCCCTCTTCTAGCATGTTTATAGTTGCTTCTATTTGACCTCTTGCAGTCTTTAGTGCCAGTGTGGCATTTTTCTGCTCTTTATTCATTGTTTCCCCTTTCTATCTACATCATGTATTAGCTATATTTATTTTACCCCTACCCCCTTGGGGTGGGGGTCTGTTTAAAGTATACATTCTTCTTTTTCTTTTGTCAACATATTTTCTTTCTTTTTTATTATTGCTATTTGTTTTATTATTAATTTGTATTAGTGCTTTTTGTTTTTGCCAAAGTATTAGTTTACTACTATCTATAAGAATAATTCTTAACTCTTTGAGCCATTATGTAATAGTAAGGTAATATTAATAAATAAAACTAGGAGGATAAATCCTCCGATATTAGTTATGAACTTTAAATAATCTTTAGGAGTACTGTATGGAATCAAAATATTATGTTTGTCCTGTTTGCAAAAGTAAGAGCCTTTACCTTAAGCATGAAGCTAGTTATGTTTATTCTTATTTATTGGATTCCGATGCACCGGGAATGAAAAACACCGAGGTTTTTTCACCCTTTTTATATGACCGTAGGAAGCAGACAAGTTCAATAGAATATGTAGAATGTGATAATTGCAAAACCAAATTCAACAGTGATTTAATTCATGAAACCTTAGAAGTATCAAATCATGATTTATGATTATATTATCTGAAAGTCTTGTTAAGTCTTTCTTATCTTTAATTGGTCTTTAATTGTATGTATTTGAGGATTGCATATTTTTCGTCTCTATATTATAATTACTTTCTATGATTAACGTATTAGTGTAATATAGACTGATTTTAATTGATAGTTAAACAATATTTGTGTACTAAATAGATAAGGAGTCAACTAATGAAAAATCATAAAGCAGCCATTAAGGCTGCTCTTCCTCATACCATTCCAATTCTATCAGGTTATATTGTTCTTGGCTCGGCTTATGGAATCCTTATGAACAGTAAAGGAATTCCCTTGTTTTGGACTTTATTTTCCAGTGTATTAATTTATGCAGGCTCTATGCAGTTTGTTACAGTTGCTCTTCTTGCAACCGGCTTTGATCTTATAGGAGCATTTATGATGACACTAATGGTGAATGCAAGGCATTTGTTCTATGGTATATCCTTTCTTCAGAAATACAGTAATATGGGGCCTATAAAGCCTTATCTGATACTTTCCCTGACTGATGAGACCTTTTCTTTGCTATGCAGTGTAAAGACTCCAACAGGAATATCGGAAAAATGGTTTTATTTTTACATATCATTGCTTAATCACATTTATTGGATTACAGGCTCTGTCCTTGGAGGAATAATTGGTGGCCTACTTCGCTTTGATACCCATGGATTAGAATTCGTTTTGACTGCTTTATTCGTAGTAATATTCATAAGCCAATGGAAGGCTGCAAAAAACCATATTCCTGCCATTGTGGGTGTACTTAGCGCAGTGGTCTGCAGATTAATTTTCGGTGCCTCCGACTTTATCATTCCTTCAATGATATTGATTCTTCTGTCTGTAACCTTAATAAGAGGACCCATAGAAAGGAGAGGCACAAAATGAATTATACCAACACTCAGTTATTCCTTTTCTTCGGATTGGTCAGTCTTGGTACTGTTTTAACAAGAGTACTTCCCTTTATATTATTTCCTGAAAATAAGAAAATACCAAAGTACATAAAATATCTTTCTGATGTACTTCCTTATACTATAATAGGCATGCTGGTAGTTTATTGCCTTAAGGATATTTCTTTTACAGTAGCACCTTATGCTTTACCTGAAATTATCAGCATTGCGGTTATTGCTGTCCTACACCTATGGAAGAAGAATACTCTTCTGAGTATAGGCATAGGCTCCCTTCTCTATATAATATTGATACGACTTTAATAGGCAGTATCAAAATGGTTAATTTTGATACTGCCTGATTTTAATTTATTCCATATAAAACAGTCTACTTATCTATAAAATTGCGTCTATTGAGAGCTTCTGTTCCTTTGATAAATCAATAAAAGTAGAACCACAACGAATAACAGGTCTTGATAATGAGAGCTTATTAATCATTACAACCTCACCCTCACGTCCATCACTTAAACGTACTGCATTATGAAGATAGGACTGAATAATTCGTTCTAAGAATATCATTAGATATCCGGGATCAAATCTTAGGAAGCCGTCTCTTTCAAAATTCTCCACTACATCAAAGGGGCATATGGCCTGCCTATATGTCCTGTTAGATGTCATTGCATCATATACATCTGCGATAGCTACAATCTTAGAAAAATCCTCTATCTGATTAGATTTAAAACCATTGGGATAGCCAGTTCCATCGCATTTCTCGTGATGCATAAGTGCAGCATACTTAACCCTAATATCCAAGTTAAGATCTTTTAATACCTGATAGCCTTTGATTGAGTGCATCTTCATCTCTTCATACTCATCTTCGGTAAATCTTGAGGGCTTAGTAATAATATGCTTAGGAATCAACATCTTTCCTATATCATGAAGTAGACCTGCTTGTGTAAGAATTCTGGTCTCTTCCTTGGACATTTTTAACCAGCCTGCAAAAATACTACATATAAGAGAGACATTCAGACTATGTACATAGGTCATATCATCATAATTACGAATTCCATGAAGCATTTCAAAAATATGTGTTCCGTTTCGTCCTTCTTTAAGTATTCGGTCAGTTTCCTCCAGCAGCCCATCCAAACTAGCTTCGCCATAGCCGCTAATAATATTCTGAAAGCTATCTTCTACCTTCTCAACCGATTCAACATATGTACGATTAAATTTCTTAAATTCAGGCGTGCTTCTCAACATATCTATATAGGATTCTTCCTTATGGGGTTCTTCATCAGGATCTCCATCATACACATGCAATCCATATATATTGTAGAAACGAAGCCTTGTAATCATCCGTTCATCAAGCTTGGTGCCTTTTGTAATTATTAATTGGTCACTGGAAGAATATATGTCGGCAGCAACTACCATACCGATTGTTACCTCATCAGTTCGTATCCTAACCGCTTCCATTTGCCTTCACCCCAACTTTCTTTAGCATAACCCCACTACCCCAAGTATACAATTTTATGTCAATAATTACAAGAGTTTCTTTCTTATGGATATATCAGGAATTAAAGCCTCCTTTCTCTTAAGTAAAAAAAGAGTGGCATGTTTTACGAG
>SHOH01000168.1 GCA_004294845.1 Anaerolineaceae bacterium | reverse complement strand
TTAAAAGATGTTATGGTAAATAGCGGGATTCTCTTCATCTGTTCGGCAGGTAATCGTGGTGGTGATACACAGCTTATGCCTATCTATCCTGCAGCCTTTAATATTGATAATGTTCTGTCTGTAGCATCAGTGGATAACAAAGGCGTTATGCCTGACTTTTCAAGCTATGGTGCAGATGTTGATGTGGCTGCACCCGGCATCAGTATATTAAGTACCATACCGGAGAGTGACGATATTAATTCAAAGGATTATGAGTATTATAGTGGAACCTCCGTATCAGCCGCTATAACCAGTGGAATAGCTGCACTTGTTAAGAGTTATCTTCCAAATCTTAGCTCTATAGATATAAAAGAACGAATACTAAGTGGAATAGTGCCGTGTACGAACTTAGAAGGAAAGGTTGCATCAAAGGGTAGGATTCATGCATATGGTGCTCTAACTGCTACTATACAGCCTGAGGATATATACGCTGGTGAAGGTAATTACGATGATATACTTCCGATTCCTGACGAAGGTGAGGGTGATTCCTGGTATCTTATGGATGAGTTTGCAAGTAATGTTGAGAGATTCCATTATGGTGAAGGCGGGGTAAATCCTGCCTCTGGAAACTATTCTGTTACCTGTACTGATATGAGCATCCTAGCTCCTGGATTCTCAGTAGAAATCAGCAGATCTTACAATTCCAGAGATCAAAGACAGACACTGCTTGGAAGAGGCTGGACCTTCGGATTTGAGGGAAAAGTAACCAATAAAGGTAATGCTGTGGAAGTTAGTCTTCCTGATGGAAGTGCACATGTATTTCGTTATAAGAATGGAAAATATATTGGTGAAGGAACCAGAGCAACATTTGTAAGAAACATATCCGGCGTTGATATTATGACCACAAAGGATCAATATAAGTACAGCTTTGATACTACCACTAACAAGCTAATCTATATGGAGGATAAGAACACCAATAGAATTAACCTGATATATACCTCCGGTAAATTAACAAAGATAGTAGATACAGTAGGAAGGGAATATCAGCTTAGCTATAATAGCAAGAATTTACTATCAGCGGTAACTGATCCGATAGGAAGAAGTGTTAGCTATGAGTATAATGATAAGAATCTGCTTCATAAGGTAACTGATCCTGAGGGTGGGGTACTATCCTATACATATGATGACTCACTGTTTTTAACGGGACTTATAGATCAGAATGGCTTTACCTTTCAGCAGCTTAAATACAGCCATAGCCCCGGCGATGCACAGAACAAGGTAGTCGAATCTATAGATGCTGCCGGAGAGACATGGTATTATAGCTTTAGTAAGAGTGAAAGAAAGACTACTATATCCAATAAAGAGAATAAAGAATGGACATATTGGTTTGATACGGCTATGTATACCATAAGAGTACAGGATCCTGAGGGAAGACTTAGCTATACTGAATATACATTCCAAGACAGTAACACCTATTATGGTGATATCAAGGCAAGAATTGACCGTAATGGCAATCGTACAGATTATGATGTAGATGATAAAACAGGCAATATAAATAGGATTATCTATCCAGATAAAGGTGCCAAAACCTATGTCTATGATGATTGGTATAATGTAATCGAAGAATGTGTCGGAGAAATGGATGGAGATAGCTTCATCCCCATAAGAAGAACCTTCTTTATCTATGATAGCACAGGAAAGCGTCTGCTAAAGAAAGTTAGGCCCCTAGATGGTATCAAGGATTATGTGGCAGGAAACACAAGTGATTTTGCAGTAGAAAGCTATGACTATTATACTAAAAACAGTGCAAACTCATCCTTTGGATGTAATGTAGAGGGATTATTAAAATCAATCACCGATCCAGAGGGTAATACTACTTCCTATACATATAATAGCCATGGAGATATAGCCTCCATTACCGACCCCTCAGGTAATGCCACAACCTGTACCTATGATGACATCGGACAGAAGCTATCTGAAACAACTCCTGTAGGAGATACCTACCGATGGGAATATGATAAGAACGGTATGGTTATCCGAGAAATTCACCCTGATGAAGGAATTAAGCGTACAGTATATGATAAAGCCGGATATGTTCAGCTTGAGACAAAGCCCATGCAGTATGAATCTACAAAGGATAATAAATCAACCGGAATCTATTCAGGTACCGTAGGAACAAAGTACGAATGGTATGATAAAGGTTATCTTAGAGCGACTATTGATGAAGCCCTAAACCGTACAGAATATACCTATGATATCTTCGGAAATAAAAAGGCAGAGACAAAGCCTAACGGTTCCATATACCGTTATGAATATGATACTCTAAACCGCTTAATAAGAACATATTTTAAAGATAATTCCTTAGCCTCGGAGCTTCTCTTAAGCGAGATATCCTATGGAATATTAACAAACGGTAATACACAGACCATAATCACAAGCTATGCAGATGACAATCAAAAATCTACTATAACTACAATAAAGGACTATGCAGGCCGTGAGGTGGAAGTCCAATATGGCAGCCACATAAAGACAAGGACTATCTATAACACCGACGGTACAATAAAGCTTAAGCTTGCAGCTAACGGAGCTATAACATACTTTTATTATGATGCCAGGGGTAACTTAAGCGAAGTATTTAGTCCAATGTCCATAGATAATGGAGCAACTATGTATTCTTGGACAGGCTATACATATGATAAAGCCTGTAGTGTTACTAAAGAAAGTAGAGGCAAAAGCCTAATTCCCTATGACCCACAGAGTACTAATAATTCTTTACCTACTGATATATTCTTTAAGAATTATATATATGAGAATGATAAAGTAGAATCCGAGATAGATTCTGATGGTAGAAGAACCTCATACATATATGATGGTAATGGAAGGGTAGTAAGGAAGGAAGAAAAGATATCAGAGCTAGAAGCTGATATTACGGAGACTACATATAATTACATGGATCTTCCTGTAAGTATATCTAAGAAAGTAAGAAAAGGTGATATCGCAGGAAATTGCTATTCTGATAGTTCAATGACTGATATAGTTGTGGGATTCACATACGATCTGAATGGGAACTTGCTACAATCAAACGATGTAGCAGGTAACATAACAACCTATACTTATGATACTCTGGATCGTATCCTTACTACCACAAAGCAGCTAAAAGATGATTCCGGTACAATATTATCTGAGTCTGTTAACGCCCAAACCTATACCTGGGATGGTAATATCTCAAGCAGAACAGATGCCTTAGGTAATACCACAAGCTATATATATGACACTAGGGGAAATCAAGTCAAGATAATCGATGCGCTAGGGAATACCACTTATAAGGTATATGATCGTATGGGAAGAGAAACTGCTCTAGTTTCTCCTAAGAATTATATCCAAGGGGAAGTCCTTTCAAACATGGAACGAACCCTATATAGCTATGATGAGCTGGGAAGACTTATTAAACAGACCGAAGTATATAAGAAGATGACAAGAAACAGCTCTGGTGGCTGGGATCAAGCGTGGGTAAGTGCGAATACCAATTCCTATGAATATAATAGCCTTGGTAATGTCACAAAGACAACAGATGCTCTTGGTAACTGTGCGATTACCGATTACAACCTAGCAGGCTTACCTGAGTATGTCACCGATGCTGATTCTGCCTATAAGGGACTTGCCTTTACTGTAAAGTATACATATAATGGCCTCGGTCAAAAGATAAAGGAAGCCTATGATGGAGCCATATATAACCACACCTATGATGGTATGGGCAATGTTCTTCGCACAGAGATTAATAATAGGATAAAGACAATAGCAACATATGATCTTCTTGGTCGTGCCATCAGTATTACTGATGGGAATGGTAACACCACCCATCAAAAATGGAATGCTTTTAATAAGGTAGCTGAGACCATATCACCGGGTGATACTACAATACCCAGCAATAGTATCATATATCAGTACGATAAGCTTGGTAATCTAGTTCAATCAAAAGATAGCTTAGGAAAGGTATCAACCTTTACATATGATAGCTTTGGAAGGGATACCTCCGTCATGGTGTCAGATGTGGAAGGTGAACAGACCATTGCTACCTATAAATCCTATGACCTTAATGGGAATGTATTATCAAGTACCGATGCTAATGGTAATACTTCTATCATGAGCTATGATTCCTTAGGAAGAGTAATAACTCAGACCAATGCCTTAGGGCAGAAAACAACTTATATATATGACAATAATGGTAACAAGATTTGTGAAACAAATTATCTTGGCAATTCTACCCATATGTTGTATGATGGAATAAATAGATTGGTAGAGGTAAGAGATGCATATGATACCATCGTGCAGCAGCTTATCTACAATGATGCCAATGCTCAGGAAAGCTCATATGATGCTCTAGGTAATGAGACTGGTTTCCACTATGACAAGAACCTACGCCAGACTGGAACAACTGATGGAGAAGGAAATCGTACCTATATTTCATATGATTACAGAGGTAATATAAACAGTAGGAAGGATGAGAACGGTAATACCACATCCTATGCTTATGACGGAGAAAACCGTCTAGTTAATGTTACAGATGCCATGGGAAATCGTACTATATATTCCTATGACGGGAATGGGAACCTTATCTCCCAGACGGATGGTAATGGTCATACCACTAGCTATACCTACAACGTGGCAAACCTTATAACATCTCGAATTGACCCACAAGGAAGTGGCAGACCTGATAAGAGCGAAAGCTATACATATCTGGCTAACG
>SHOH01000030.1:18975-27219 GCA_004294845.1 Anaerolineaceae bacterium | reverse complement strand
ATACACTTGGCAGCAGCTTTATGCCTTCGGCAAATCATGCTGGCGGACTTCGCTACCATGGTATGTCTCCGATTTTATCAAGGCTATATCACGATGGTTATATGGAAGCAGTGGCTGTGGAACAGACCAGGGTATTTGAAGCAGCGGTACTGTTTGCTAAGCAGGAAACCATACTTCCTGCACCGGAATCTGCCCATGCTATACGTGCGGCAATTGACGAAGCTATAATATGTCGCGAAACAGGTGAAGCTAAGACAATTCTATTTGGACTCACGGGAACCGGATATTTTGATATGACAGCTTATAATGCCTACCTAACAAATACTATGAAGGATTATATACCAAGTGATGAGGATTTACTTAAAGGCTTTGAACAACTTCCAAGAGTGGAAATATAATAAATAAGTAGCTGTAATTTTTCAGAAGACCTCAGAAAACAATTAATAAGCAGGTATTATGACGCATTGCCTTAAATAAAGACAATGTTTCATAATACCTGCTTTGCATCATTTTACTAAGAGTTTATTGCTTAACTAGACTTTATAGTCACTTGATATTTTACTTTTATTAGCATTTACTAATTTTACTTATTTTCATATGTACAAGCATGTGTTATAATATTAGCTAGTGCAATTTTCTAAGTTCTAAAGATGGAGGTACTTCTATGAATGAACGGGCTATCCATGATATTTTTGAAGAGAAATTCAATGAATTGATCAGGTACGCTAAAAGACAAAAGGGTATAGTAGAGGTTGAAATGGTCAATACCTTTATTAACGAGCTAAATCTTGATCCTAAGCAAATTGATAAGGTTTATGAAAGACTTGAGGCTTATAATATTGTAGTCTTAAGCTCTCCTGATGATGAAAATGATCAAAAGGATAAGCTTATAGACATTGATGAGGATACTGATGAGACCTCCTCCCGGGAGGATATTAATGTATCATCCTCTGCCATTATTTCAGATGATCCTGTTCATTTATATTTGAAAGAGATCGGTAATTATCCCCTATTAACTATAGATGAAGAGGTAGAGCTTGCCAAACGGATTGAAGAAGGTGATGAAGCCGCCAAGCAACTACTGGCAGAATCAAACCTTCGTCTTGTTGTCAGCATTGCTAAAAGATATGTAGGAAGAGGCCTTTCCTTTTTGGATTTAATTCAGGAGGGCAATTTGGGGCTAATTAAAGCAGTTGACAAGTTCGATTATTCCAAGGGATTTAAGTTCAGTACATATGCTACCTGGTGGATAAGGCAGGCAATCACAAGATCAATAGCCGATCAAAGCCGTACCATACGGATTCCTGTTCATATGTCAGAAATTATAAATAAAACCTATCGGGTTTCTCGCACTCTGCTTCAAGAGCTGGGAAGAGAACCTACTGAGCAGGAGCTTGCAGATGCCATGGATATGACGGTGGAGAAGGTTCGTGAGGTTCTAAAGATTTCCTCAGACCCTATATCTCTTGACATTCCTATCGGTGAAGAGGAAGACAGCCGTCTTGGTGATTTCATCAAAGATGATAATATCTTAGGGCCGGAGGAATCCGCTTCCTATTCAATCCTTCGCGATCAGATATCAATGCTTCTTGATACCTTAACTGATAGAGAACAAAAGGTATTGATACTGCGCTTTGGCTTAACGGACGGTAGAACAAGAACCCTTGAAGAGGTTGGTAAAGAATTTAATGTTACCAGAGAGAGAATTCGTCAAATAGAAGCCAAGGCTCTTCGGAAATTAAGACATCCCAGCCGCTCCAAGCATCTAAAGGGCTTTGAAGTTCTCTGATTATGCAAATACATATATCTTATATATAGAAAGGACCACCATATGAAGAGAATTCTTTTGATGGTATTTAGAAGTTTATTTAATCTGCCTTTTTGGTTTTTTAGAATATTTCAGCTATGCAATATAGAAAAATACGATTCACAGACCAGATATGCCTTTTTGCATAAGATTGTTCCCATCGTAATACGACGTGGCAGAATAACAATACATGTAACCGGCTTAGAAAATCTACCCTCAGAAAGCGGATATATAATGTTTCCAAATCATCAGGGTTTATTTGATGCTTTAGCCGTCATCCAAACACATGAAAGACCTTTAGTTACGGTCATGAAAAAAGAAGTTAAAAATACAATTCTACTAAAACAGGTAATCACAATGCTACAAGCCGAGATTATTGACCGAGATGATATCAGACAATCCATGCAGGTTATTATGAATATGACTAGGCGTGTAAAAGCCGGAGAAAACTTTTTAATATTTGCAGAAGGAACACGGTCAAGGCAAGGTAATACCTTGCTAGATTTTAAAGGTGGTAGCTTTAAGAGTGCCATGAATGCCAAATGCCCAATAGTTCCTGTTGCATTAATTGATTCTTATAAGGCCTTTGACACTGGATCAATACGAAAGCAAACCGTTCAAATTCATTATTTAAAGCCCCTTTACTATGACGATTACAAGGGCATGAAATCCACCGAATTAGCTGAGATAGTATCTGGCTTTATTCGTGAAAAAATCAGTATCGAAACATCTGTAATAGACTAAGCATAAAATAACAAATAGCATGCATAATATCAAATATTACAATATTACCATATTTGACCATAAATTACTGAACTTGCTAATATATCCATAGATATACTAACAACTGATACCGAAACAATAATATAGTAATATACTATTGAAAGGTGAAACATGAAAACTAAGAGAACCTTATTTTCCATAGTAGCGTTCTTATCTGTCTTTTGGATTTCCATTCTGCTAGGCTTTAATACTTCTTTGCATAAAAAGGCTGATGAGCAAGTAAATGAAAATTCTAATATTTATACAGACAATAAGGCTTATATAACTTCATTTGAAGCTAGACTAAATGCTCTATCTAATAATTACGGAAGTGTTGCTTCAATCAGTGACCGCTTATATAAATCTGATAAATTTGATACTGACAGTCAAACAGATCCTCATCCTCCTATAGAAGAGTTGGAAGCTCAAGAGGAATCAGTAGAATCTGCAGATATATCTGCTATAAGCACTATCAAGCGTCTTGCTATGTTTATTGATGAGGCTTCCCTTACTGAAGAAGACATTATCCATGATAAAGAAACCAATATCCTGCCATCGGTATATTCCGATATCGGCATATCTATAGCTTCTTCCTATGTAAATATCAGAGATGAAGCAACTACAGAAAGTAAGATAAATGGTAAGCTTTACAAAGATTCTGCCGCCAGAATACTGGATGAAGTCGGAGACTGGTATTATATCGAATCAGGCAGTGTTAAAGGATATATAATGACCAACTATATAAAAACAGGCATTCCTGATGAAGAATTAATTGAAAAGTATGGTAGGCTTCGTATATCCGTTAATACCGATGGTCTAAATGTTAGAGAAAATCCCAATCTTGAATCCGACAAATTAACTGTCATATATAATAATGAAATATACCCCGTAATAGACCTTAATGATGAATGGATAAAGGTAGATATTACCGATGATAGAATAATAGGTTATGTAAGTAGGGATTATGTTGAACTGCTTGTAGATTTTGAAAAAGCTGTTTCTAAGGAAGAGGAAGAAGAGCTTAGAAAACTACAGGAAGAAGAAAGAATTAAGAAAGAAACCGAAGTTAAATACCGAGATGAAGTGGATTATACCCAGGATGAACTGAAACTCTTGGCTAGCTTAGTCCATGCCGAGGCAGGTAACCAAAGCTATGAAGGAAAGCTTGCAGTGGCAAACATCGTCTTAAACCGAGTGAAATCCCGTAAATATCCCAATACAATTAAAGCAGTTATATACCAGCCCGGTCAATTTACGGTAGCAAATAGTGGCTCATTGGCCAAACAATTGGATAAATACGAGAGTTATTCTTCAAAATCACAGTTGTTAACAATTAAAGCCGCAAAGGCTGCTCTGTCAGGTGCAAATAACATAGGAAGCCGTCTATACTTTAATGCATATAAATCAGCTGTGAATAAAGGATACGACCGAAAGAAAAATAGTGTAAAAATTGAAGACCACTTATTCTGGTAGAAACACAAAAAAGATAAGAGTCAAAAACCTTTTATATTACAATAGCCATCTGCTTAAAGCAGTATAACTTATGCTCCGATTACAATGCATAAGAGCTTCTAGCATCTGATTATTTTGTACTATGCGGATAATCAAACAGATAACTCGCTTTATTCAGATGGCTATGTTGCAGTTTAATTAAGGTTTTTGATCCTTATCACTTTATTAATATAATTTATGCTGCTTTGGAATACCATTCTCATATTTTATATTGGTTTCTCCAATAATAAGAGGTCTTAGATATGCCATCATTTCTTCTGTTACATCATTTCCGTCCGGTGTAATCCAGTTCAAAGGTACGATTTTCTCGTGATTTGCTACTTCACTTACAGGAACTGATATGAATTCCACCTGATAGGGATCATCACTTATTCTTTTAATAGCAGCCATCTTACCGGTCTCTTTATTTACTACACAGTTAAATGCCTTTAATCCAAGCATTACAGATTCTGTAATATCCGTTTCGCTGGCTATATGTGCAGCCGCTCTTTGCATTAGATTAAGCTCAACCGCTCTTACCTTACATCCGATTTTTTCTCTAACCAGCTGTTCAAGTGCTCTGGCAGAACCGGCAATATATTTATGACCGAAATTATCTACCGCTCCACTGGACATAGAATCAGATACATAGGCACCTGTACCATCCTTAATGCCTTCGCTGACAGCAACAATCAGACCAGATTTTACTGCAAGCTTGCCTTTTATATCCTCTATAAATTTATCATAGTCAAAAGCTTTTTCACATAAATAGATTAGGTCGGGACCTGATCCTCCATTAACCCTAGCCAAAGCTGAAGCTGCTGTTAGCCAACCTGCATTTCTTCCCATAATCTCTACAATGGTAACAGATGGAATATCATATACATTTATATCTCTTTCCAATTCAGATATGGTAGTTGCGATGTATTTAGCAGCAGAGCCAAATCCAGGACAGTGATCCGTAAGATTGAGGTCATTATCCACAGTCTTAGGTCCTCCCATAATATATATATCATGGTTATTAATCCTACAATACTCTGAAAGCTTATCAACGGTATCCATAGAATCATTTCCGCCTATATAGATAAAATATTTAATCTCATGCTTAATAAATGTATCAATAATCTTTTTATAAGGCCCCTCATCAACATGAAAGTCCTTCATTTTATACCTACATGATCCTAGTGCTGATGATGGCGTATAGGTTAAGGTGTCCATTGCCTGGGTATCCTTAATTAAATCGTTTAGATCAATAAGATTATCATTAATTGCTCCTTCTATACCATTCTTAGCACCGTATACCTTATCAACCTTAGTGCTTGCCCGTACACCATGCAATACACCAACTAAGGTAGCATTAATTGCCGCAGTAGGTCCACCGGATTGCGCTACTAACAAATTATTCATATTTTCCTCCTTATGCTATAATTCATCTGCTATATTTTACAATAACCAATTCTAACATGCAAATATATCAGCGTCAAGGTAGTATGCTAGTTACCACATTCAATACTTATCTCATTGAACCTATCCAGCACGTCGTCAACTTTTAGGGCTTTTTTCTCCTCACCAAGGCTATCTATCACTATATCTCCTTGATGCATCATTAAAAGTCGATTACCATACTTTACTGCGTATCTAAGGTTATGGGTAACCATAATTGTAGTCAGTTTCTTCTCCTTAACTATACTATCTGTTAGCTCCATTATTAGCTCGGCTGTTTTCGGATCAAGGGCTGCTGTATGCTCATCCAATATAAGAAATTCAATAGGTGTCATGGTAGCCATTATCATAGCAAGTGCTTGCCTTTGACCGCCAGATAAGGAACCAACTGTAATATCCAGTTTATCTTCTAGTCCAAGACCAAGCCTTCTAAGAATTTCTTTGTATACATCAATCCTTTTTTTATCTGTACCCCGTTGCAGATGAAAAACCTTTCCTTTATTGTCAGCAAGAGACATGTTCTCCAAAATTGTCATATTGGGGCAAGTGCCTAATGCTGGATTCTGATATACCCTACCAATTCTAATCTGCCTTTTATATTCAGGAGTATTTGTGATGTCCGTCTCATTTATCTCGATTCTTCCCCTATCAATAGGAATACTTCCACAGATAATATTGAGCATTGATGTCTTACCGGAACCATTGCTACCAACCACAGACACAAATTCACCTTCCTCAATACTGAGATTAAAACCGTTAAATAGACACATTTCATTTACTGTCCCAGGATTATAGTATTTGCTGATATCAATTAACCTAAGCATTAGCCTTAGCCCTCCTTTTCTTTTCATTACTTGTTATAAGTATTATCAAGAACAATACAGAGGTAATAAGCTTTTGATCCTGTGCCTCAAGTCCAAAGGCAATTGCAATAGCTACACATGCTTTGTATAATATAGAACCGATTATAACAGATGTGGTTGCTTTCATGGCCGACAGCTTCCTAAACAAATTTGTTCCAATTATTACACTGGCTACACCGGTAACAAGAGCCCCTGTTCCTATGCTAATGTCAAAATAACCGTTCTTTTGAGCAAATATACCGCCAGATAATGCAACAAATGCATTGGCAATCGATAATCCAATTATTTTCATTATTCCCTTATCTTTAGCCAGGGATGTTACAACAGTTTCATTATCACCAACCGCTCTCAAGAGATAGCCTGACTTTGTTCTTAGATAAAAATCGAGCAACACTTTCATTATTATTACTATAATAATGAGTACTGTCATCATCAGATAAGGGCGAAAACCCCCGGCTATTATCTTATCCAATAAATTATTATCAAATATAGAATCCTTCATAAAAATAGGCACATTTGCACTGCCTGCAATCCGTAGATTTATAGAATACAAGGCTGTCATCACAATAATTCCCGATAACAAGTCCCTTACCTTAAATTTTACGTGGATGACTCCTGTTATGATACCTGCTATTGCACCTGTAAGGAAGGAAAGTAGCAAAGTCAATACCGGATTAACCCCGGCTGATATAAGAATGACCGTAATCGCACCTCCCAAAGGAAAAGTCCCGTCAACAGACAAATCCGGAAAGTCCAATATCTTATAGGTGATGTATACTCCAAGAGCCAGAATTGCATAAGCAAGCCCCTCCTCGAATATACCAATGATTGTTGTTAACATTTCCTTCCTCCTCCTAAACCATTATATAAGTCCTTGAAATAATTTTTCCTTAATTATTTACAAAATGTTTTTCCTATTTCAATTTTATTCCTTTGTGAATTATCTTACTCTGAAATGCTGTCATACATTTCCTTAGCATCCTTTACCAAATCCTCAGGTAGTGTGATTCCAAGGTTCTCAGCAACCGCACTATTACCATAGAAAGCAAATTCCTCTATAATCTCATAATTTATCTCACTGGCTTTCTTTTCACCACTTAAGACCTGAGCAGCCATTTTTCCGGTCTGCCTTCCAAGATCAAAATAATCCAAACCCATTGACGCCAAGCATCCTATCTTAACCTGTTCAACCTCACTGCCAAATACAGGTATATTCTTTTTTGATGCTTTATTTAAAATGGTTGGTAAAGCACTCACTACTGTATTGTCGGTAAGATTATTGATACAATCAACCTTCTCCAAAAGGGTATCAGCAGCCAGCGGAACATCAGCTATGGTTGAAATACCACTTTCAACAATTTCAAAACCATAGTTTGGAGCTGCTGCCTTATATTCCTCAATAGCTGATATAGAATTAACTTCACTGGTACTATACATAATTCCTATCTTCTTAGCTTCAGGTAGAACCTTTCGTATCATTTCTAATTGCTTCTCTACAGGCAGCTTATCACTGGTTCCTGTAGTATTGCCATTCGGAGAGCCATCGGCTTTAGCCAGCTCTGCCTTAATAGGATCTGTTACTGCCGTAAAGATTACAGGGATCTTTGTATTTTTTGTTGCGCCAAAAGCACTTTGCGCCATGGGTGTAGCTATTGCACATATTAAATCTACATCTTTAGCGATAAAATTCTTTGAAATCTGAGATGCCATATTTGCATCGGTCTGTGAATTCTCATACAAAATCTTTAGATTAGTATTCTCCTTGTATCCTGCCTCCTCAAGTCCTGCGATAAAACCTTCTCTGCAATTATCCAGAGAACCATGTTCGGCAAATTGTCCGATACCTATGACAAACTCCCCATCCTTCTTTTTTGAACA
>SHOH01000030.1:0-18875 GCA_004294845.1 Anaerolineaceae bacterium | reverse complement strand
AAGAATAAACATCATTATTGGCTGCTTATACAGCCTCAAATGATATTTATTCTATATATAGGGGATACCTACAGTTGTTTTAATTTGATTTTCCTAAATATGCCTCTCTTACTCTATCATCAGAAGCTAGTTCCTTTGATGATCCGCTGAGTTTTATTTTTCCGCCTTCAATTATATATGCCTTGGATGAAACCTCCAATGCTAATTGGGCGTTCTGCTCAACTAAAAGAATCGGCGTACCGCCTTTATTAATTGCAACAATTGCATCAAACATCTCATCAACTACTTTAGGAGCAAGACCCATAGATGGCTCATCAAGCATCAGAAGCTTGGGACGTCCCATCATAGCCCTTCCCATAGCGACCATTTGTTGCTCACCTCCACTAAGGCTCCAAGCTAGCTGTTTGTAACGCTCTTTTAATCTTGGAAATAATGTGGTAACCCTTTCTAAATCTTCCTCGTAATCCGCCTTTTTTAAACCACGCCATGCGATAGTTCCGACAACCAGATTCTGCATAACAGTAAGACCAGGAAATACGTGCCTGCCTTCGGGAACCTGTATTATTCCCTGCTTTACAATTTTACCAGCCTTCATTTTACTAATGTCTATATCATTGTACATAATCTCACCAGTTTTTGTAACGTGGCCAGAAATTGAATTCAGTAGGGTTGTTTTGCCTGCACCGTTGCTGCCGATTAAGGCCACCATTTCTTTATTGCCAACATCAAGGCTGATGCCGTGCAAGGCTTCGATATGCCCATAATTTGCTACTAGATTACGTATTTTAAGCACCGCGTTTCCTCCCTAAATAAGCTTCTATAACCACAGGATTATCCTGAATCTCTGCAGGTACTCCATTAGCAATCTGATTTCCGAAATTCAATACGGTTATTCGATCGCATATGGACATAACCAAATCCATTCTATGTTCGATTAATAGTACAGCCGAATTCATCTTTATAGCAATGTCAATAAGAGCTACAATATGCTCCATTTCTTTTTGGTTCAAACCGGCAGCCGGTTCGTCCAAAAGTAGCACAGATGGCCTGGTTAAGATAGCTCTAACTACCTCTAGTAACTTTTGTTGTCCATAAGCTAGCTTATCAATACCGTCTCTCATATTAAGCTTAAGACCGGCAACTTCAAGTAGCTCATCTAAAAGCTTTTCATGATCTAGTGATTTTAATTCATTATTCTTTTTAGCCAGGTCTACACCCAGATAAATATTAGTCTCGATATCACAACGCTGTAGTAAATGGGGATGTTGAAAAGTACGTGTTATGCCTTTTTTCGCTCTTGAATGAGCGGGTGATTTTGTTATGTCATGGCCATTAAGTACGATTGATCCACCATCCACTTTATAAATACCGGTTATTAAATTAATTAAGGTGGTTTTTCCCGCACCGTTAGGCCCTATCAGACCAAATACTTCTCCAGGGAACAAATCAAGAGATATATCTTTTGCTGCAACTACTCCACCGAAGTTTTTACAGACCTTGTTAAGCGTCAACACGGCTTCGTTTACGTTTGATAAATTTTGCATATAAATCCTTACCTCCTCCTACTATTCCTTCAGGCAACACAACCATTAAGCCCATAATACCTATACCATAAATTAGCATCATATAGTCTTTAAGGAATCTGAGCCACTCCGGTAAGAGATTGATTAATATACTTCCGATTAATGCACCAATCGGTGATGATGAACCTCCTATCATAATTACAACCAAATATAATTGTGATTGTGGCAATGCAAAGGATGTAGCACTAATATATCCTGAGAGAAAAGCAAACAGAGAACCTGACAGACCGCATAATAGACCGGATATAGCAAAAGCAATGTTTTTTGTCAGTAAATTGTTTATACCCATGCAGCTTGCAGCAGTTTCATTATCACGTACAGCCATGAAGGAACGACCGAGGGGAGAACGAAACAGCTTCCATATAATAATTGTTGCTACTATCGAAAAACTAGTAATCAAATAAAAGTATTTTATTTCTGTATTAAATACATAGCCTCCTACACTAAACTGAACCAGGTTACCCATACCCATGGATCCACCTGTTCCTTTGACCCAGTTCGCAAAAATACCATTAAGTATGGTCATTAATGCAATGGTAGAAAACGAAAAGTAAAACCTTTTTAATCTAAATAATGCAAAGCCTATAATAAATGCAAATAAAGCTGTTCCTAACATACTTGCCAGCATTCCTACGATTGGTGCAAAGCCCCACTTTGTACTCATATTTGCTGTAATATATGCGCCAATACCCATGAGCCCACATTGCGCAAATGACGACTGACCTGCCATTCCAAATACCACATAGAGGCTAAGCACCGCCAGGTATGTGATCATAGTCATGTTAAATACCCTGACCATATAGGTAGTTGACCTGAGTGGTAGATTAATTAATAATGCTAAACCTAAAACTACCAGAAATAATATTATTAAATTCTTTTTTTTCAAGTTTTTCATATTCACCACCTCAAGCCTTTTCAGCTATCTTTTCGCCAAATATACCCTGTGGACGAATAAGTAAGCTTATTATTAAGACAGCAAATACTACTGTGTCTTTGTATGTTGTTGAAACAAAAGTACCGGCAAATACTTCGACAAGTCCGATTAACAGACCACCTATGATAGCTCCCTGAACACTTCCAAATCCACCGATTACGACTGCGGCAAAGGCCTTTACACCTGCCATAACACCCATTGTATTCGTAATAAAGAAAATTGGGGCTAACATTACTCCGCCGGCACCTGTAATGAGCATACTGATAAAGAATGTAAGTCCAATTGCTACAACAATTGGAATACCCATCAGAGATGCTGCATATTTATCCTGTGCAGTAGCCTGCATAATATTACCTAATAAGGTTTTTTCTAATAAGAAATAAACCAAACCCATCAATATTGCTGCGAAGATAATAATTAATACATACTGCCACTGTAGGATAGCTCCTCCTATTCTTACCACACCTTTTTTGAGAGGATCAATAGTCTGAGGAGTAGAACCCCAGATTAATTTTGTCATTTCTCTTAGGGCTATGGAAGCGCCGAGGGTACTAACGATTATAGTTTTATCCTGTGCATTTCTAAGTGGCCAGTAAGTTACAAATTGAAATACAATACCGCTAAGTCCTATGAGTACAGCGGTGATTGCAAACGAAAACCAAATAGGCATGCCCATTTTCTGATTAAGTGCAAAACATATAAATGCACCTAACATTAAAAAATCACCCTGAGCAAAATTTACGATTCCAACTGCACGAAAAATCAATACCATTCCCATTCCAATTAAACCGTACACTACTCCTAATGAAATACCTGTAACAATTAACTGTACTATCACCAGAGAACCTCCCAATCTTTTAGAAACTGGTGAAGCACTAAATATTAGTGCTTCACCAATATCTCAATTTTACCAATATCTCAGATTTACCAATATCTTAATTTTAATAATCAATTCTACAAATTAATCAAATTTTACAATGTCTAAGATTTCCTTAGGCTGTGCAACTCCATCCTGAATTTCGATAAGAAGGATACTGGTTCCGCCTACACCCTTTTCATTAAAAGCGTATACATTGGCAACACCTTTATAGCCTTGTATCTCAAACATAGCGTCTCTGATTGCTTCTCTTTCTGTTGACCCAGCAATTTTAATTGCTTCTACAATCAGTTGGAACTTGTCGTATTCAACAGCTGCTGTAAAGTCTGAATCAAGATTGTATTTAGTTTTGTACTTATCTGCAAATACTCTTCCTTCTTCACGTGGTGTGTCAGGAATAAAGTCTGTCAGTGATAAAACACCGTTTGATGCTTCTTTTGCAAGGTCAATAGCAATTTTACTTGCATAGGATGCCAGTCCGGCTATTGGTGTTTCAACACCCATATCTCTAAGCTGTTTCATAATAAGTCCGGCTTCTACCTGAAGTCCAAAAGCTACTATTACATCCGGATTTGCTGCCTGAACATGAAGTATCTGTGCGGTAAAGTCCTTATCACCTGAATTATATGCATCAATACTAACTGCTTCAAGTCCTAATTCTTCAAGCTTAGCAACAGCAGCTTCCATCTGACCAACACCTGATGCATCAGTTCCATAGATGATAGATACTTTATCACCTAAAGCACCTACCACATATTCAACAAGTGCTCCGGGAACATGACCGTCATGGGTACGGGCCTGGAATAACCAAGGGTTACCAAAGTCTCCAACTGTAGTTAGGGAAGTAGCAGAAAGAACAGGGATTTCAGCCTTTCTAATTTCACCGTCAAGAGCAAGAATCATAGTTCCATAGTAGGGTCCTACAATAGCGCTGATTTTGTCATCAGTAGCAAGTTTGTTGAGAGCATTAACAGCTCCTACGTCTGTACCAAGGTCATCTTCATAGACAACTTCTACCTGTCTTCCAAGAACACCACCTGCAGCATTAACATCTTCAACTGCCATATCAATTGCGTACTTAGCATACTCACCAACCAGTGCTCTTTCACCGGTGATACTTGTAATAACACCAATTCTAATGTTTTCTTTGTTGGCAGTATCTTCTTCGTTCTTGTCCTCACCTTTATCCTCGGGTTTAGTTGTAGGTGTGGGTGTTTTGCCATCATCGTTTGACTTAGGTGTACAGGCCGCTAAACTAAATATTAATAGTAAGCCCATAACAAGTGCAATCATTTTTTTCATAATCTTGTTTCCTCCTTTTTTATTTTACCATAATTATTCACTCATTAATATAATTAATAATAATTTTATTAACTTAATAGTTAATATTTAAGATCTCTTTCAGGATGTACTATTTTTCGTCTATATAAGCATTATTAAATTCATCCTTCTTCCTCATAAGACTCAAGTTATTGATTTCCAAAAAGGACAATTCCATTAGGTACTGTACTTCACATCCATTTTCCAAATGTCCCACATAGGTATTATTGTCTTTGTCAGAACAGACAATGTGAAGATGTGGTTCTCCATCCAGTATAAGTCCTTGCATTGCACCAACTTCTATGGCATTTTCGATTGTTATGAACTTATCGACTGATTCGTCAGTAGTTTCAGTTATTACATGGAAAGTAAGCTTTCGCATAGATCCGATTGCTGATAAGAGCACAGCATTTTTTATTCCTAAACGATCCATTTCAAATTGTATGCTTTCCAATACCTTATCGCCTTTACCAAGATGCATAACAATAAATCTGCCATAGTCGTTTGTTACAAAACTTTTAATGACGCTTCACTCCTCTCTACTATTTTATTAATTTGGTATGCGTGTTCTTTTTACGTTTATATGCCAAATAGTCAGAATAAGTAATCGTTTACAATTTTTATAATATAAGCACCTTTGTGCTTGTGATAAATCGTACATAAAGTTAAAAAAATACACTAGAACCGCATATTTTGTAAACGTTTTCATATTAATAAATAAAAAAATGACTTTTTTGGTCTAACCACATTATTGCACATATATTTGAATAATGCAATACTAAATTTAAAAAAAATAAAATTTTACACAAATCGGGCTGTTTCCTACCTGGTTTTATATGCATTTTAACTATAATTAACATGCCTAAAACCCTGGGCTTTCCGTCATTTTTACTTCATTAATATACCAACGGCATTACCTGTTATTATTTCAGATTGTTCAATAAACTCTCTATTCGGAATTCTTGGATCCTTGATTCTTTCTAAAATAGCCATACCAGCATTATAACCCATGCTGTGTGTATTGTAACTGGCAACTGTTGGTCTTGTTGTCATCAGATTCAGATTATCAATTGTATCGTATGCCACCATGGATATATCTTCCGGAGCATTAATATTATACTCCTTACAAGCCCTCAAAACTCCTATCGTGCTCATGTTATTCTGCGTAAACACAGCCGTAGGCTTCTGAGGAAGTCTTCTCATGTATTCTACTGCCTGATATCCACCCTCCAGAGTAAATCCACTATTAAATTGATATGGATAGTCCTCTCCTACATCAATTCCATAATCTTTCATTGCTTGTACGTATCCATTATAACGCTCCAAACCATTGCTTAGTTCTAAGGAACCATGCACAACGAGTATCCTGCGGTGCCCCATCTTTAGTAATTGCTCTGTCAATTTATAAGAACTGTCTAAATTATCGGTACCGACAAGATCTCCAACAAAGCCTGGTGAATCTATTCTTCTATTAAGAAGAATAATCGGTATGTATTTGTTCATTTCAAGAATGAAATCATTATTCTTTCCGGTTGTATTTAGTATCAAACCAGCTATATTTTGGCTCATCAAAAGCTTAAGATAGGTTAATTCTCTTTCTTTGTCGTTACCTGTACTGCATACTGTCATATTTAGGTTATGTTTCTCAATCACATCTTCTACTGCTCTAGCTATCGAAATATGATATGTGTTGGAAATATCCGAAACAACAAATCCTATAGTGCTTGTTGAATTAATCTTTAAGCTGCGTGCAATAGAATTCGGCAGAAATGACAACTTTTCCATAGATTTTAAGACTCTATCTCTTGTCTTCTCATTAACATTATAATTTTTATTAATAACTCTTGATACGGTGGCAATAGATACATTAGCATCCCTTGCCACATCCTGCATAGTTACCCTCTCATTACGTATCGCCATATTATCATTTCCTTTTAAGTAATTTGTCCTATCATATAAATCAAGTGTACGTTAACTCGTTTTAAATAAATACTCTCTACTGTAGATTACTTAGTTTTGCAAGATTCGTCAAGCACAATTTCTTCCTTTTATATAATTTGGTATTAATTTATTCCAAAATTGCATATAATACAATTTGCTATAATAACATCTTGACAAAGAATATAGGCGATGCTATTATTAAAAAAAGAAAACGTTTACAATTATTTTTACCTATAGCGTTAATTTAATTTTATAATGAATTAATTTATGTAAACGTTTGCAGGGAAAGGGAGAATTTTTAATGCTAGTTGGTTGTTCTGCAAAAATTGATGAGTATAATCTTGTCTCAAAATCTGGATTTGATTATATAGAATTGGCAGGCAAGGTGATTGCCATACTAAATGATGATGATTTTGAAAAACTTAAGAATACTATCAAAAATGGTTCTTTGCCTTGCTTGGCTTTGAATGCTTATTGTGACTCTGACATTGTAATTGCTGGTCCTAAGTTTGACATAAAAAAGGCACAAAAATATGCAAGCAAACTTGCTGCTCGTGCTGATTTGCTTGGTGTCAAGGTAGTGAATATAGGCTCACCGAAGTCACGTATTTTGCCTTTGGATTTTGACCGTGATTTAGCCGGAGAGCAAATAGAGCAATTTTATTCCGTAACTGCAGATGAATTTGCTAAATACGGAATAATTGTAACTGTTGAAGCTTTGGGTTATTGCTATTGTAATTTTATTAATCAGATAGATGAGGCCTTAGCTATAGTAAAAAAGATTAATAAGAGCAACCTTATGTTTGTGCTTGATTATTACAATATGCAACAGAGTAACGAGGAAAATGCTGATATTACACCTACTCTACCCTATTTAGCCCATGTTCATACATCTGATGATGCCGGTAGCCCACAACTTCGAAGTTTTTTTAGAAAAAACAGGTATTCTGTACATGAAACTCATCTTCGAAAGCTTAAGGAACTAGGTTATAACAATACTATTTCTATTGAGGTAGATGTTCCTTTTAATGTTGATGATGCAAAAAGCTCTCTGGAACTAATCAAAAGAGCTTGGCTATAAATTAGCCACCAAATTACACGGAAAAAATATTTTATTTCTAAAGGAGGAAATATAATGGCAAAAAAGCAAAAAAAAGTAATTGTTACAGCAGCTATAACAGGTGCAATTCATACTCCATCACATTCTCCATATCTTCCATCGAATCCTGATGAGATAGTTCAAAATGCTGTAGACGCAGCAAAAGCAGGTGCATCTATTGTTCATTTACATGCCCGTAAGGAAGACGGTGAGCCAACAGCAGATTGGAATGTTTTTAGAGACATTTTAAGTAGAGTAAAAAAACAGAGTGATGTAGTAATCGGTATTACCACCGGAGGCGGACAAGGTATGACAGTTGAAGAAAGATTTGCCGTAATACCTGAGTTTAAGCCGGAAATGGCTTCAGCCAACGGCGGTTCAATGAACTTCTGCTTCTCTAGGCTGGCAGACGGAATTGATAACCCAAAATATGATTGGGAAATTCCCTTTATGAAGAGAACCTATGACAATGTATTCAAAAACACCTTCAAGGATATTGAATATTGCATCAATATTATGAATGAAAATGACACTCGTCCTGAATTTGAAATATTTGATTATGGTCAGTTAGCAAATGTAGCATATTTTGTCAAGATGGGTATCATCAAAGATCCATTATATCTTCAATTTGTCCCTGGAGTAATGGGCGGTATGCCTATGGGTATTGATGGATTATTCTTTATGATTGACCAGGCAAAGAAGATGTTTGGCCCTGACGTTATGTACTCCTCAGTTGCAGGTGGTAGAAGAATGTTCCGTTTTGAGACATTATGCGCAATTTCAGGTGGTAATGTACGTGTTGGTCTTGAGGATGGTATATACATTAAGCCTAACGGAGAGTTAGCTGTTAATAATGCAGCTCAGGTAGAAAAAATAATTCGTATCTTAACAGCTCTTGACTATGAAATTGCTTCTCCTGATGAGGCTAGAGAAATGCTTAAATTAAAGGGTAAAGATAAAGTTAATTTCTAACAATAAGCCACATTAAAACCTAGTAAATATATGAGTCA
The DNA here is from genome assembly GCA_004294845.1 of Anaerolineaceae bacterium. Lineage (GTDB taxonomy): Bacteria > Bacillota > Clostridia > Lachnospirales > Lachnospiraceae > Mobilitalea. The sequence continues at coordinate 10,111 of SHOH01000030.1, read as the reverse complement.
TGGAAAGGGGTATATATGTTTAAAGACGTAGTTATTGTATCGCAGGCCAGAACCCCGGTAGGTGGTTTTGGTGGTTCTTTAAAAGATCTAAATAGTATTGATTTGGCTACAATTGTAATAAAAGAAGCAATAGAAAGAGCGGGTATCGATCCTAAAGAGGTTGATGAAACCGTAATGGGTTGTGTTGCTCAACATGGTCTTAATGCCTTTTTATCTAGAGTTGCATCATTAAGGGCAGGCTGTTCTGAAGAAAGCTCCGCATTGAATGTCAACAGGCTGTGTTCCTCCGGTTTGCAGGCAATCGTGACTGCCGCCACATCAATTGATCATGGTGATTATGACGTAGCGGTTGCAGGTGGTACAGAGAGTATGAGTAATATCCCTTACGCATCATATAATGCCAGATGGGGTCTTCGTATGGGAAATGCAACCTTGTCAGATGAACTAACAGCAGCTTTATCCGAACCTGTTGTTGGTGATGGCACACACATAGCGGTTACGGCAGAAAATATAAGCCAAAAATATGGTATCAGCAGAGAGCGCCTGGATGAATACTCCCTTGTAAGCCAAAACCGCGCCTTACAAGCAATTAAAGATGGCAAGTTCAAAGAAGAAATCGTACCTATAGAGATTAAAGTAAAAAGAGAAGTTAAAATATTTGATACTGATGAGCATCCCCGTGAAACAACTGTTGAGAAGCTTGCAAAATTAAGAGCATTTGCTAAAGCAGACGGTGTTGTAACAGCAGGTAATGCTTCGGGAGTAAATGACGGAGCTGCTGCCGTGCTTATGATGACCTCTGAAAAAGCAAAGGAACTTGGATGTAAGCCTCTTGCTCGAGTGGTTGATTATGCCGTAGCCGGTGTTGATCCAAATTACATGGGCATGGGACCTGTTGACTCAACCAGAAAACTCTTGAAAAAAACAGGACTTACCATAGATGACATCGGGCTTGTAGAGTTAAATGAAGCCTTTGCCGCTCAAGCGATTGCTTGTATTGATGAGCTGGGCTTTGACTATTCAATAGTAAATGTTAACGGTAGCGGAATCTCCTTAGGTCATCCTATCGGAGCAACCGGTGCTATAATTTCTATTAAATTGATAAATGAAATGAGACGTCGTAAGGTGCGTTATGGTATTGCAACGCTTTGCATAGGAGGCGGTCAAGGTCTCTCTGTTCTATATGAATTAGTATAATTGAACTTATTAAGCTTTTATATTGGAGGTTTAAATGAACGAACAACCAATCAGCAGTAATGATATTTTAAATTCATTTGCTGCTTATGACAAAACAGCGGTAGATTCCGAGCTCTTATGTGCACTAAAAAACAGCCGTCATAAAATCGTCGTGCTTGACGATGATCCCACGGGTGTTCAGACTGTACATGGAGTCCATGTATACACCGACTGGAGTATAGCAAGTATTAGACAAGGCTTCGAAGAAGAAAATTCAATATTTTTCATTCTTACTAATTCCAGAGGATTTACAGAGGACGAAACTATCAGGGTTCATCAAGAAATAGCTTCAAATGTTGTAACCGTGGCTAAGGAAACAGACAGCAAATTCATCCTTATCAGCAGAGGGGATTCAACACTTCGTGGACACTACCCTCTTGAAACCGAAGTTCTTAAAGAAAAAATCGAAGAGCTGACAGGTGAAAAGATTGATGGAGAAGTGATTTTACCTTTCTTTCTTGAGGGTGGTCGTTATACCATTAATAACGTACACTATGTGCGGGATAATGATATGTTGATTCCAGCAGGTAAGACTGAGTTTGCAGCGGATCGCACCTTCGGTTATTCAAGCTCTCATCTGGGAGAATGGGTGGAAGAAAAAAGTAAGGGTGAATTTACAAAGGACAGCGTAACATACATTAGCCTAGATGAGCTTAGAGCATGTGATTACACGGGTATATACAATAAGCTGACAAAGGTTAATGACTATAATAAGATAGTTGTAAATTCAGTGGATTATTATGATGTAAAGGTTTTTGTAACTGCACTTATGAAAGCTATATTAGCCGGAAAGAATTTTCTGTTTCGTAGTGCAGCAGCACTTACCAAGGTAATCGGCGGAATAAGCGACAAACCTCTGCTGACAAGGGACGAACTAGTGAACACTAAGAACAAAAACGGTGGTATTATCATGGTTGGCTCCCATGTTAAAAAAACGACCCAGCAGCTTGAAAATCTAAAGAATCTAGACAATATAGAATTTATTGAATTTAACCAGCATCTTGTACTGGATGATAAAGCCTTCGAAGCTGAAATCAAACGAGTAATTAAAGAAGCCGAGGAAAATATCTCTGAAGGTAGAACTGTTGCAGTCTATACCCGTAGAGAGCGCTTTGACCTTAACACAGGCAATAAAGAGGATGAGCTACGTCTATCCATAAAGATTTCCGATGCTGTTACCAGTATAATTTCTGATCTTTCAGTGCGTCCCAACTTCATTATAGCTAAAGGAGGAATTACCTCCAGCGATATCGGAACCAAAGGATTAAAGGTGAAAAGGGCATTGGTCTTAGGGCAGATTCTGCATGGTATACCTGTATGGCTTACAGGTGATGAAAGTAAATTTCCCGGTATGCCATATGTAATATTCCCGGGTAACGTTGGTACTCCCACATCCTTATCGGAAGCGGTAGAGATAATGAGCCCAAATAAATAAAAAGACTACAATATCAATACAACAATATATAAAATTATGAGTGAGAAAAGCAATTTAATTCTGCAAATTTATGCCGCAGGTGGCAGTGCCATAAATGACGGCGGAATGAGAGGTAAAAGGTTGAAATAAAACCATTTTCAACCTCAAAAATTTGCTCCTGCATTGTCCTCGGAGCAAATTTAGATGTGCAAAAACATGCACAGGAATGGAGGTAAATATGAAACTTACAGGAAAATTTGCTGTGGTTACAGGAGCGGCAAGAGGTATAGGTGAAGCAATTGCTCTAAGATTTATTGAAGACGGTGTAGAAGGCGTGGCTTTGCTTGACATGGATGAGCAAACAGTAAAAGAAACCGCAGCTAAAATAGATCCCACTGGGAAAAAAGCTTTTGGTTACAAATGTAATGTTGCTTCTGTAGAGGAGGTTGCTTCTGTATTCGCAAGCATTACTGAACAATTTGGAAAAATCGATATTCTTGTAAACAATGCCGGGGTTACCCGTGATGCCATGTTCCATAAAATGACTGATGAGCAATGGAATACTGTTTTGGATGTAAATGTTACAGGCGTATATAATTGCTGTAAGGCAGTAGTACCCGGCATGAGAGAACAAAAATATGGAAAGATTGTTAACCTTGCATCCGTATCTGCTTTTGGTAACATTGGACAAACTAATTACGGAGCCTCCAAGGCTGCAGTAATCGGATTTACAAAATGTCTTGCAAAGGAGCTTGCAAGAAATAACTGTACTGTAAACGCCATAGCTCCCAGCTATATAAATACAGAGATGCTTCAAGCGGTTCCTGAAAATGTAATGGCTAAATTCATTGCAGCTATTCCGGCTAATCGTCTTGGAGAGCCTAGCGAAATCGCGTCTGTAGTATCCTTTTTAAGTTCAGATGATTCTAGCTTCGTAACCGGTGAATGTATAGTCGTTTCAGGCGGTTCTTATATGTAAATTAAATTTAACATGAATATCTAGGAGGTGCATTATGAAAATAGCAGTAGGTAGTGACCATGCAGGCTATGAATTAAAGGTTAAACTACTTGACCAAATCAAAGCACTAGGTCATGAAATAGTGGATTTTGGTAGCTATGATCCAAATCCTGTAGATTTTCCTGATATTGCGAAACTATTAACCGCATCAATATTAAGCGGTGAATGCGAACGTGGCATAATGTTTTGCGGAACAGGTGTTGGCGCAGCCATCGCTTGCAACAAGGTAAAAGGAATCAGAGCTTCAGTCTGCCATGACATCTATTCCTCCCATCAGTGTGTTGAACATGATAACGTTCAGGTTATGTGTCTTGGTAATCAGATTATTGGACATACAGTTGCGCTAGAGCTTATTAATTCCTTCTTAAATGCAAAATTCTCCACCGACGAAGATTTCAGACGTCGTGTTGATAAGCTTTCACAGATGGAAAGCTAAAACGTTTATACCCTCCCCCTATTTATATATATGTAACAAGCCACCGGTTAGTAGGTGGCTTGTTACATATATATTGCTTTTATAATATACTTTTAATACTTACTAATATTGCATATAGGCAAGTCGTCTTCAACAGTCTTATTTACATAAGTCTGGTAGATAATCAGGATTTACAGCATAGAAGTTCTTAGAATCAAGTTCATCCTGCACAATTCGAAGTGCCTCACCAAATCTTTGGAAATGATTTATTTCTCTCTGCCTTAAGAATTTAATCGGGTCACATACCTCTTGATCATGAACCAGACGCAGAATATTATCATAGGTTGTTCTGGCTTTCTGCTCAGCTGCCATATCCTCTACAAGATCAGTAATTGGGTCTCCTTTACTCTGGAAGAAGGTAGCTGTAAACGGTACACCACCTGCAGACTGAGGCCACAGTGCTAATGTATGATCTACATAATATTTCTCAAAACCGCTATCCATAATCTCCTGAGGTGTAATATCCTTTGTAAGTTGATGGACAATAGCACTTACCATTTCCATATGTGCCAATTCTTCAGTTCCTATATCCGTTAAAACACCGGCAACCTTTCTATTCTTCGTGGAATAGCGCTGAGACAGGTAACGCATGGAAGCAGCAAGCTCGCCATCCGGTCCGCCAAATTGGCTAATAATAACCTGCGCCAGTCTAGGGTTACGGCATGTAATATTTACAGGATGTTGCATTCTTTTCTCATAACTCCACATACACTAGCACCTACCTTCCCATGGCCAGGGCTCATCTACCCAAGTCCACCTGTTCTTAACATTTACATCATAGCTGTATATAGGTCCATAACATTTAGTATATTCTTCAACAGCTTCTTTTCTGACTCTATTAACCTTCTCCCAATAGTCCAGTGCTTCCTGGTCTGTAGGATGGGTGTCAAGATAAATTCTCAAATCATCCAAAACGAAGCTGGTTGCAGTAATACATGCAAATAACTTATCTCTACTGTTTACATTCATCCTACTAACAACCCCTTCCATACCAGTCATATTGTAATTCTTTAAATAGAGTTCCGTTTGCCAGGGCAGCAAATTCATTCTCATAAAGGTCCCTGAAGCATTGCCAAGGGACATAACACATACCTATCGGGAAACGTTCAGGCTTAAAATCATCCTCGCAATAGCTTCTGCCCTTATCACATCCACAGTCTTTTTCTACGATATCATCACATACCGGTTGTGTCGGCCTATAGGGCTGGGTATATCTACTGCGCCCGGTATTGCCACGATACATCCGTCTATCCATCTAAAATACTCCTTTCAATAATTGTCGGCAGCTCAATAAACTCTTTTGTTCTATATATCTTATGAGGGGAGGACAATTCTGTGCCTGTTTAGGAATTAAATTGATGTTTAAAGAATTAATAAGGTGCAAATTATTGACAATATAACTGATTTCATATAATATTTAATTAGTAATTTTACAGACAGAATAAAGGGCAAGGAGAGACTGCATAGACATGTATCATTTTATTATTAATCCAAAATCAAGCTCCGGTAAGGGTATCCGCCATTGGTGGACCGTTAAAGACGAGCTGGACCGCCAAGACATTAATTACACAGCAGACTTTACCAAGCAAGAAGGACATGCCATAGAGCTTGCCGAAAAAATCTGTCGTGAACATGATGGAATTAAAAATATAGTTGTCTTAGGTGGTGACGGAACATTAAACGAAGTTATTAACGGTATAGACAACTATGATGATGTAATATTGGGATATATACCTTCAGGCTCCAGTAATGATTTAGCAAGAAGCCTTAAGATACCAAAGAAGCCTCTTGAGTCTTTGTCGAATTTATTAAAGCCTAGTAAATTCATTTACTTGGATTACGGCGAAATAAGTTTTGAAGATACAGATATTAAACCCAGAAAATTCGGATGCTCAAGCGGGATAGGATATGATGCAGGAGTGTGTGAAGAGGTTCAAAGATCAGCATTAAAAAAGAAATTAAACAGTTTTGGTGCAGGTAAATTTATATATCTGGCGATTGCCCTTAAACAGCTTTTTAGCACCAAGCTCCAAGATGCTACAGTTATAGTAGATAAGGTTAAAAAAGAAAAATACACAAAGGTTCTTCTAATATCAAACATGATACATAAGTTTGAAGGCGGAGGCCTTAAAATGGCGCCTGATGCCGACCCTACAGACGGTAAGCTTAGTATTTGCCTTGTCCATGGTCTTCCCAGAGCTTTACTCATGCTTCTTTTTCCTACTATTTTATTTGGTAAGCATATTCTCTTTAAGGGAGTTGAGACTTTTAATTGTTCTAGTATAGAAATTATGCTGGACAGGAATTTTGCTGTCCATACAGACGGAGAAGTTCCTGGCTTTAGTTCACATATAAAAATCTCTTGTATTCCCAGAAAAATTCGAATGATATTATAATGAAAGCAGGTGTAACCATGCGTAGGCGCTCTCACATGGAGATATCATCCATGATTGTTTTCTTAAGTATTATAAGTATATTGGTTCAATTTACCGCTTATTATTTTTTTGCATCTCCATATTTGATCCTTGGAATAAGTAGCGTCATAGTAATTATATGCACTCATATTCTTCTGGAACAATCCATGACCTATGAATCCTGCACTGTATACACTATATTGCTATTATTTATATCCATAATTATTACCTTGTTAACATATCTGGGAACAGAAACAAATATGCTTCCTTTTACCAACACTCTATACGGTATTATTGCACTTAATTGGTCGCTCCCAATGCTACATTGCTTTATTCGCAATATGTTCGATTATGGTAGCAGAATTGAGAAATTCAATAGCTTCTATCGGAATGTAAGTATAATTTTCATATTGTTTTATATTGGGATTCTTTTGTACTTATCCTTTACAGAAAATTCCCTTCCATCGTTACATAGAATGAGATCAAATCATCAGAATTTCACCCCATTTTGGTGGGTTGCCACGCAGATTGAGGATTATATTAATGAAATGATACCTTTAAGCGATATACTTACATATCTACTAAGTAGGATACTTGCTTATGTCCCTTACGGATTTTACGGTATTTTGCTACTACGTAATAGATCAAAACTAGTTCGGCTTTTGTTCCTCTTCTTATTACCATCCGTCATAGAATTATTCCAATATTTCATTATCCCAGCAAGATGCGATATTGACGATGTGATTTATGCTTTTATTGGCGGATCAATCGGAGGTTTATGGTTCCATCTTACCAACACCGTCTATCGTGCTGTTTCAGGTAAAAACTTCTTATCCAAGGACTCAGATTATAGATACTCCAACAGTACCTTACATTTTTAACTGTCTGCTTTTTGATTTTTATTCCAAAAAGCTGCAAGCTTATCAGTCATTGAATCAAGATTGACAGCTTCAAAAGGAAACCACTCCTTAGGAAAGAGCTGATAATACTGTGGCTGAAGAAATCTCTCATCCAATAATAGAATTGCACCACGGTCCTCATTCGTTCGGATTACTCTTCCGGCTGATTGAAGGACCTTGTTCATGCCTTGATATAGGTAAGCATAATCGAAACCCTGATTATTCTTTGCGTCAAAATAACCCCGGAATAGTTCTCTTTCGTTACACACCATGGGAAGGCCCGGTCCTACTACGATAGCACCTATCAGTCTGCTGCTTTTTAAGTCAATTCCCTCACTAAATATTCCTCCCATTACACAAAATGCAACTCTTGAGACCTTAGGCTCTTCTACGAACTCCTCGAGGAAAAATTCTCTTTCCTCCTCGGTCATGCTATTGCCTTGTATAACTAAGCCTTCTATTTCTCCCTCTGCCAGATCATAAATCGATTGCATCATTTGGTAAGAAGGGAAGAACACCAGATAATTTCCGGTTCTAAGACTTGTAAATTCTTTTATATATTCAAGTATTTTATTATATTCTCTCTTGTTCCTGCGAGTATATTTTGTAGAGACATCAGAACCTACCATAATAAGTCTATTTTCTTTGTCAAATGATGAAGGTGCATATACAGCATAATCTTCTTTTTTACCACCTAGCTGTTCCATATAGTAACGAATTGGGAGTAAGGTAGCAGAAAATAGCACTGCACTTCTACCCTTTTCATAGCATTTCATTAAATTCCTAGAAGGATCCATGCATTGGAGCTTAATTCTAAACCTACCACTCTCATCATAATCCGTATAGATTGTATAATTATCATCAAGGATCTCATAAATACTAAGAAAGTGCCTTACATCTAGATAAAGCTTAATTAGCTCCTCTTTGCCCTCATCTCTTTTATATTCTTGTAAGAACGTTTCATACTCAGTCATCAATCCCATCAGGTGCATGTTGAATCCATCAATTTCTGCAAGCACGAGGAAATCATCACATTCTCTTTTGAGCTTTAGAAGGTCCTTATTGCATTGGTCAAGTAGCTTTGTAAGCTTGGGATTTGAATTCTTTAGGAGTCTTTTTACTATAAGAAAATCGTCCTTTAGTAAAATTGCGCTATACATCTCTCTTGCCCTATCCACGAGATTATGCGCCTCATCTACTAAAAACACATAATCCTCTTGCCTATCATTCATAAAAAATCTTCTAAGATATACATTCGGATCAAAGGCATAGTTATAATCACATATAAGGACGTCTGACCAAAGGGTTACATCCAAGGACATTTCAAATGGGCAGACACAGTGCTTATCGGCATAATCTAAAATCAAATCTCTGGATATTTTATTCTCACAGGTAAGTAAATCATAAACAGCATCATTTACTCTATCATAATGGCCTTTTGCTCTGGGACATGAGATAGGATTACAATCAGGTTTTTCTAAAACGCATACCTTTTCCTTGGCTGTTATGGTGGTTACCTTCATACAAAGACCATGCTCCAAAAGCAAATGAAATGTATCTTCAGCTACAGTCCTAGTAATGGTCTTTGCAGTAAGATAAAATATCTTATTTACAATACCCATACCCATTGCCTTTACAGTCGGAAACACTGTTGATATGGTTTTTCCTACTCCGGTAGGTGCTTCTATAAACAGTTTTTTCTTCCTAAGAATTGTTTTGTAGACTCCGGTAACAAGCTCCTTTTGCCCTTCTCTGTATGGAAAGGGAAAGTCAAGATTATTTATTTCTTCATCTCTTTTTCTAACCCATTTCATCTGCCAAACAGCCCACTTTGCATATTCCCTAATCAGATTATCAAACCATTCACTTAGCTCCTGCAAAGAAAAATCTTCCTCGAAATATTTCAAGTTCTCTGTCTCTAGATTACAGTAGGTCAGCTGTATTCCTATTCTTGAATGCTGGTATTTGACAGCATATATATATGCATAGCACATAGCCTGAGCCCTATGAACCGATATGGGCTCAGTTAGATGAGATAGGTCCATATAGAGCCCTTTTATCTCATCAATAATAATCTCCGGTTTATCGTTGTCCTCTTCAGGGGATATAAGAACAGAGAAATCATCATCCTTTATTAATTCGTTAATAAGTATACCGTCTGCCCTGCCATCCACGGTTAAATTAAAGGATACATCATCATAAGTGATTGGAAGTGTAATGCTAAGAGGAACCTCAGCTGTATAGTCCGCTCCCATCTGCCTTTGAAGCTTTCTATGTATACGGCTTCCGGCATGCATGGCTTCGACCTCGTTCTTACCGCTATGGGTATTATCAAGGTCTCCTGACCGCATTATAAACTCTACCAGGTTTCTTACAGATATTTTAATTTCTTTAGTGTTGTCAGTCATAAGTGGTTCCCTCAAATATCCTCGTCAAGTGTTCCGTTATAATAATGTTTGGTCCAGTTTGTTTTAGCGGTTTTCTTATATTTCATCAGATGATCATTTCTATCGTATTCGTCATCCATATGCTTCTTATGCAATGCTCTCTTCTCCCGCTCCCTACGTTTCATAGCCTCATATTTTTCCTGCTGATGATCAGAGGAAAGTTTAGTCTTGCTATTTGTTATCTTGTTATCCTCTTTTTTTATGCTGC
>SHOH01000167.1 GCA_004294845.1 Anaerolineaceae bacterium | reverse complement strand
TCTGAAGAGCAACCAGTTAAAGCCAGAATACTAAAAGTAATTACTAATAATTTAATAATTGATAATTTTTTCATATGTTCTCTCCTTTTTAATTGTAATCTTTGTGTTTATAGTTTATTTTTTCTTTAAATTAAGTGATGTTACTAATACTGCAATAATTATTATTGCTCCCTGAACGACTTGTTGCCAATACGCTTGAACAGATAAAAGAGTCATTCCATTACCAATAACACCTATTATAAACGTTCCAACTACAGTTCCTAAAATTGTACCTTTTCCTCCAGCTAGACTTGCTCCTCCAATAACAGCAGAAGCAACAGCCATTGATTCATAACCGGCTCCTGCAATAGTCTCTGCACATCCTAGTCTTGCTGATAACATAATTCCTCCAATAGCAGCAAAGATTCCACTTAAAATAAAGGCTTTTATTATATCTTTTTTTACAGTGATACCAGAATACAAGGCTGCCTTTCTACTACCACCTATTGCATATAAGTCTCTTCCAAATTTAGTCCATCCCAATATATAGTGCATAATAATTGCTAATACGAAAAGAATTATCATTGGAACAGGAACGCCAAATACCTTTCCTTTTCCTATGAATGTATATACCTTATCAAATCCACTTATTGGATAGCCTCCTGAAATAAGAAGACTCGCTCCTCGTACGATACCCTGCATTCCCAAGGTGGTAACAAAAGACGGTACATTTCCATATGTTACTAAGATACCATTGATTAAACCACATACTGCTCCACTTAACAATCCAATACCAATACTTAAAATAATAGGCACGCCTGCTTTGAGAGCTGTCGCTGTTAGAACACCGCTAAGCCCTACTATAGATCCTGTCGATAAATCAATCTCTCCTGTTATAATAACAAGTGTAACACCTATAGCTAAAACTCCATATACTGCAGATTGACGCACTACATTCAATAGATTATTTGTAGTAAGAAAGGCATCTGATAAAAACGACATGAAAACAACTATTATCAAAAGCGCAACAACTACTCCGTATTTTTTTAGTTTTTCAACCCAGTTAAAAGTATTTCTAGTTTGGATATCTTCCAATTTACTTCACCCCTTCTGTGTGTCCTTTTACTAACACCATTTAATATGTATCCTTTTGTATATCTTTTTAGTATAATGCTAATTCTTCTTAACATTCATCCCCCTTCTCTATTTATAAGCTACTGTTATCTTATTACTTTTAATTTTTATATAATAATTTCTGATTACATCCCTAATAAGTATCCCTATATATATTATCATAATATTATAAATATCCTTATAACCTTTAAGATGCAAACTATTGGTACATTAGTTTATTAACAATATTTACGAATACATCCTTATTACCAAAACCCCCAGATTTCGAAACAATCTGTACCCTGGTATTATTTAAATATATATACGACAATACAACACCTTGTTCTATTTCGCATATTGGATACAGAAATGAACAATTAACTTGCTTCATAAATCCCATTAGTGTATCTCCACCTGTCATTAAAAATGTACAGTCTAGTTCATTCTCTACAAATTTCTTTGCAATAGTTCCAAGATTACTTGCAATAGTATTACGAACCTCAGCTTTGTTTGTACTGTTAATATAGTTAAATTGCTCATTACCTTCGGTTTCTTGTCTGTTGAATGTATCAATAATTAATATTTTATTCTTTTTAAACATATTAATTATTTCTTTTAAACAATCTTTACCTTGATTAGTTTCAAAATAATTATTAGTATATATTTGTTTAAATTTTAAATTAACATGCTTAAAACCTTTCTCAACGGCATAATCTACTTGCCTTTTTGTAATGTCATTTAAGCTTCCACAAATAACACATATACCTTGAGTCTTTTTCGCAAGATGTTTTTTATTTCTAGTAAGACTTAATAGGTCTGGTAAATATGATGCAAAGCCTGCGCATCCTGCAATGATATGCAATTTATCATTATCTCTTAAGAGTTTGGAAATTATTTTAATATCATCCTCTGTCTCTGCATCAAATACTACAATTTGTTTATCCTGATTATTCTTTAAAAGATTAATATCAGTTTCTTTTGAAACACTTATGACATTAGCTTCACTTTGCAGCCCTATAATATCTGGTACATATGATGTAGTAACAGGTTCAAATAAATCTTTGCCAAAAGATGTTTCATGAATTGGTGTTTCACCTAAATAGTGAGTTCCACTTTTGGTGATTCTGTTTGCTTTTGGGAATGCAGGAATAAAGAAAAGGGAATCACGATTACTGGCATCTAAAAGTGCTGTTAACTCACTACCAACATTTCCTCTTAAAGCAGAATCCGTTTTCTTATAAATTGATGAAATTCCAGCATTCTCTGCTCTTTTTACAATTCTATGTACTATTTCATATGCCTTTTGTTTTGATAGCGGACGCGTCTCTGTATCTATGACAAGAACTTCTGTTGTTTTATTAATGTCCGCAAAATCATATTCAATATCAGTAACAACTTTTGTCTCTATTCCTTTATTTGCAAATTGAACTCCCGTATCCAGAGCACCAGTAATATCATCAGCTAGAATTAAGAGCTTTATCATATTAACTTCTCCACACTTTTATTTTTTGATATAATTATTGCATAGTCAATAGCATTTACCAAACTCAATTCGTTTGCACTACCTTTTCCAGCATGCTCAAAAGCAGTGCCATGATCTACAGAAGTACGTATTATAGGAAGTCCAAGAGTGATATTAACTCCTTCTACTGACTTCCAATTTTTAAGTTTTTTATCATACACAAATCCTACTACTTTAAGGGGTATATGCCCTTGGTCATGGTACATTGCAACAACAATATCATACCAACCGCCTTGCGCTTTAGAAAAGATAGTATCTGCAGGAACTGGACCTTCTACATGGATTCCTTCTTTAGATGCTTTTTGAACAGCTGGTATGATTTCCTCAATCTCTTCCCTTCCAAAAAGACCACTTTCACCACTATGAGGATTAAATCCTGCAACACCAATTTTGGGGTTTGTTATTCCCAACGATTTACATGCATCATTAGCTATATGAATTACGTCGAGCACCCTATCTTTTTTTATCATATCACAAGCTTCTCTCATAGAAACATGAGTAGATATATGTACCACCCTTAAGTTCTCATGTGCCAACATCATGGAATACTTTTCGGTGCCAGTTAAGTCTGCATATATTTCTGTATGTCCAGAATAATTATAGCCTGCCAAATTAATTGCTTCTTTATTTAATGCATTAGTCACAGTTGCATCAATTTCATTGTTTAATGCTAGTTGTATTACTTTTTCTACATATTTATATGCCGCATTTCCCGCTAACTTAGAAACTTGACCTATTTTCAATTGTTCTATATCAACTAAGTCCATATCGTAGACATCAATAATTCCTGCCTCAAATTTTGCTTCTTTTACGTCCTTTACTGTATTAATCTTTATTCTGTCTTGTAATCCGACAATCGATATAGCATTAATCATTAATTTAGAATCACCTATAACAATTGGTTTACATTTTTCATAAATTTCAGATCTTGATAATGCCTTAACAGTAATCTCAGGTCCAATACTCGCTGGATCTCCCATTGTAATCCCTATAACCGGAATATCTTGCATACACTGATCCTCTCTTCCTTATAAAACCTTTTTGTAAATGTTTCTAATATCCTCTAAACTTAATTCTTTTATATTATTAGATAAAAGTCTTGTTACTTTACTTGCAGACTCTACTAAGTAACCAATATCCTCTGGTTTCACGCCAAATTCTGATAAATCAGTTGGAATCTCTGTAACTCTCACAATTTCCTCAATCTTATCAATGATATATTGTGCTTTTTCTGTTTCTGATTTAAGATGACCGTCATTACATACTGCATCATAAATTACTGCTAATCTATCCTCACAAGCATCTTTATTAAACTCCATGACAGGAGCAATTAATATTGCATTAGATACACCATGTGGTATGTGATATTTTCCTCCTAATGGATAAGACAAAGCATGAACTGCTGTAGTGCCGCTACCAGCGATAGCAACTCCACCATAAAATGCACCTAACATCATATTATTCTTTGCTTCAATGTTGTCTGGATTATTATAGGCTTCTAATATATTGTTAAATATTAACTTTGCAGAATGTAATGCGTATGTATCACTAAATGGTGTTGCTTTATTTGATGTGAAACACTCTATCGCATGGGACAATGCATCTATACCTGTTGAAGCCAACAAATGTTTTGGCAATTTCCTAATCATATTGGGATCTAATATTACATAGTTAGGTATCATCTTATCGTTAACAATTCCAATTTTTAATTCTTTTTCAGGTACTAAAACAATTGCATTACCAGTAGCTTCTGAACCAGTTCCACATGTAGTAGGAATCATTACTGTAGGTACGAACTTTGTAGCCTGGGTAGGGTCTTCTAATAGATCTTTAACTGTATATGTTGCATTAATCAGCATCGAAACTAGTTTAGCTGTATCTAGTACACTCCCACCGCCAATACCTATTATTAAATCCCCCTTCATCCCATTAACTTTATTCATAAGGTTTTCAATGTCAATATAACTCGGTTCTGTTGCTAAATTGTCAAATACTTTAAATGCAATATCGCCTTGATCTAACTCATCTAATAAGCTATCTAAAAGACCAGTAGATTTGATTCCTTGATCCGTAAAAATTATAATATCCTTAATCTTTTCTTTTTCAATAATCTCGTTAATTTTACATATACTTCCTTCTCCACCATATATAACTGGTGGCATCTTTATTTTATAAACATCCATTTGTTTTATAACCTCCTTATGAAATGGCCGATTTCTTGAATAGTCGATAAACATCTCTTTTTTATTTGGTTTACCTGTTTT
>SHOH01000166.1 GCA_004294845.1 Anaerolineaceae bacterium | reverse complement strand
TCAAGTAGTTGGAAAAAAGAGTATTGAAGAAGAGGTAACAACCATTTATAATAGCTGATAAGAGATGACAGAAGCAAAGAGGAGATAAACATAATGGTTGATTGGATTTTGCGGTTTGTAAAGGGAATATTTATCGGTTCAGGCTTTATTCTACCGGGTGTAAGTGGCGGTGCTTTAGCGGCGGTGTTTGGAGTATATGAGAGGATTATATCTTTCTTGGCACATATTACCCGTGATTTTAAGGATAATGTAATCTATCTGATTCCGCTTGGACTTGGTGGAGTTACAGGGGTATTCTTATTTTCATTTGTAGTCAGTTTTTTCTTGGGAGCATATGAGACACAAATACTTTGGTTCTTCGTAGGATGTATAATCGGTACTGTTCCAGCTCTTTGGCAAGAGGCTGGTAAGAAAGGTAGACAGACTAAGCACATAGTAATTCTCATAATTGGATTTATTCTAAGCTTGGCCTTTTTACTTTACGGTCAACGACTTTTTGGTGGGGATATTCCTCAGAATACTGCAACATGGACACTAGCAGGTTCACTGATTGGTCTTGGTGTTATTATCCCTGGCCTTAGTCCTTCTAACTTTCTTGTATACCTGGGTATGTATAAGGATATGTCAGACGGGATTAAGGGTTTGAATTTTATGATAATAATCCCTATAGTGATAGGAGCAATACTTACAGTATTGTTATTATCTAAACTTGCTGATTATATAATTAATAAAGCATATGCAGGGTTTTTTCACATTATAATGGGAGTGGTCTTTGCATCTACTCTTATGATTGTGCCCCGTGATTATAATTATAAGAGCTTAGGTACTTTAGTGATTATTGTATTTTTAGTTGCTGGTGTAGTATTAGGTTATTGGATGAGTAATTTGGAAGAGAGATATAAAAATAAAAATATCAACCTGTAGTTGAAGAAAACTAAACTGAAATGTTATTGTTGGGCTGTTAAATAAAGCTATAATAAAGTTGTAAAAGCGCTTTTACAATAATAGTATAGGAGGTTATACCTCAGCTGTATGTTGCAGAACAATAATATTTATACGAGGAGGTTTAGGGTGAATTCTATAGGTGATAAAATCAAATTATTAAGAAAGCTTAAAGGTGTTACTCAAGAGGAACTATCTGATGTGTTACATATATCATTTCAAGCAATAAGTAAATGGGAAAATGGATTGGCACAACCAGACATATCAATAATTCCAGTAATAGCAAATTATTTTGGTGTAACAATCGATGAGCTATTTGGCTTTAAGCTTAACTCTTTATCTAACAAAGAGCGCTTTATACAGTTCATGGTGAACAACGGGATGCTTAAAATCAATATGGAACAAAGCATCGGTCACAACGAAGAAGGAATTAGAATTAATACTGAAAAGTTCGAGACTAACTCTCAAATATGTAAAATTGGAGGTTTCTTTGCAGATTTTATACGGGAGAACAATATAGAATTTGATACAATTGTTGGATTAGCTTACCATGGGATTGCGTTTTCATCAGCCGCCAGTATTGCTTTATTTAATAAATACGGTATAACAGCTAATTATTGCTATGATAGACTTGTTCCTGACAGCAGACAGCGAATTATATGTGGGCATACATTAGAGGACGGAGAAAGAATAGTAATTATAGACGATCTGATCTTTTCAGGAAAGAGCTTATATGAAAGGATAGAAAGACTTAAAAAACTGGCAGATATAGAAATAGCCGCTATTATTGTAATAGCTGATTTTATGTCAAAGAGTAAGGATGACTTAAAGACAGGTTCACAAAGAATAGAGGAAATGTATAAGACAAAGGTATATTCTATTGTAACAAAAGAGGATATAAGTAAAGCAATTAAAAATGATATTATTGTAGGTAATGAATACATAAGGTGATATAGAAATAAGTAAGGTGACAAGGGATCTTTCGTCTGTCTTTAAAAGACAGATAAAAGATCCCTTCGCTATTTAATGGAATTAATTGACACTCCAAAAATTAAGGGGTATTATAAACTTAGATAAATAATTAACAAGTCTTAAAAGAATATATTGCAGAGATTACTAGAGGAGATAAGTCAGCATGAAGAATGATCAAAGAAGGTCAAGAGGAATAATAAAAATCATAGGTCTTAGTATCATCGGAGTTGTTATAGTATTTTCAATAATCTCTATGATAGCTGTTAAATTTGTCTATGACGGACAATTTCCCAGATATGATAGATATGATGATACTATTACAGCTAGGTTAAGATATACAGATCTTGAGCTAGAATATCCTAGAAACTTAGTGAGCTTCAAATCAGGTAAGAATCGTTTGCAGGGATATGTATATGGGCTGAAGCAGGACATGGGGTTAGTGGTTATTGCCCACGGTCTTGGGGGAGGTGCCGATAGTTATTTACCCCAGATTACATATTTCGTAGATCACGGTTGGCGTGTTTTCGCATATGATGCAACAGGAAGCTTTGATAGTGAGGGAAAGACAACCAAGGGTTTTCCGCAGGCATTGATTGATTTGGATGCAGCATTAACATACATTAATACGCAAGCGGAATTTGACAATCTACCCATCATGCTTTTTGGCCATAGTTGGGGAGGATATGCGGTTGCCAATGCTTTACACTTTGATCATGAGATTTCCGGCATTGTATCAGTGTCCGGTGTCAACAGTCCTATGGAAATAATCTTAGAACAAGGACAGCAAATGATGGGTGGCTTGATTCACACACAATACCCATTTTTGTGGCTATATCAAAGAATTCTGTTTGGTAAAGTAGCTTCTTTGAATGCGGTGGATGCAATTAATCGATCCGATATCCCCATTCTTATTATACATGGAACAGAGGATGAGTTAGTTGATTATAAGGGAAGTTCCATTATATCAAAGATGAATGAAATAAATAATCCTAATGTAAGAACCATTTCAATAAATGAATCAGGAAGGAACGGACATAATAACATTTTTCGCTCTGATGCAGCCATAGACTACATTAATGAAATCAATACTTCATATCATGAACTCTTTGATAGCTATGAACAGAACATCCCATATGAAATAAACCAAGATTTTTACTCTAGAATAGACCGAAGCTTGGCTCAGGATCTAAATCCGGATTTAATGGATGAGATTCAAGAGTTTTATTTAGACTGTTTGAAAGAAGCAGATGTTCCTACTGTGGAACCTACAGAAGAGCCCACCAAGGCACCAATAGAAGGACCAACTGAGACACCTAATCTCGAGGACTTTTCTGATATAAAGGAGTACTTTAAAGATTATGTCTTTGAGCTTTCTTATGACGAGGATTTGAGCTATGATGAAGTCATATATAGTATACATGGTTCATATGACTTAAATGGGGATGGTCAAGATGATAAAATTGAAGTAGTTCTAGGATATCGCAACCATGACTCATATATTGAGGTAAATGGCATAAAGGAATCAATGTATCCAATGTTCCCCACAGGTGAGATACACATAATAGATATGGATAGTAATGACAGCTTGGTTGAAGTTGCTATTTTTGACGATGGTTCTAGTGGAGATCCTATATATGAATTCTTCAGTTATGATGGAAAAAAGCTATATCATGTGGGATCAATAGATGAATTTGCATTGATGGATGGGCAAGGGAAATTCATATCAAGCCTTAGCCTGTCCTTATGGCTACAACCTAAATTTTTCTCATCATGGGAAGAAATCAAGGATAATAAATTCGTATCAAATAAACATGATATTAAACAATATGAAGGGAAGGACTATGAACTAAATGGAATCGGATATTTTGTTCCATTAGAAGAAAATCCTGAGGACTATTATAAGCATGTAACATGGGAGCCTGAAGTTCAGAGAGAATTTAATAATGAAAGAATAAAGCTTCTGAATATCTACGGGACGTCTCAATATTATGTTGAGTTACAGGATGGTGAGAGAGGATTATTGTATTTTTGGATAGGTGATTAGGGATACCATAACATCAAAACACAAAGGAATAAAAAATATTTATAGGAGTGGAAAATATGAAAAAGATTATTTCATTATTAATTTTGGTAACACTTCTTTTTTCTAACGTTGCTTATGCAGATGCGGCGAAGATATGGAGTAAGTATGTAGCAAAAGACAAAAGCTACTCCTTTCATTATCCAAGTGGATGGAAGGTTACTGCGAACGACTCCACAATAGTCATTGAAAACGCTAAAAGCAAAGAGCAATTGATGATGGTGATGCTTCCCTATGAGAAGCAAAAGACTCCCAAACAACTGGCAAGCAGCTTTATATCTGTCATAAAAGGTGCCAACCCTAATGTTAAAGCATCTAATTGGCGTAGCCTAACTGATTCTATGGACGACCAAGTTGTATTTGACCTGTCAGATAAAATTGAAAACAAAAAGTACCTTGGACTGGGGATTGTACTAAAAGAAATGAATCTAGCCTTTTGGTTTTCCTACTTTGCTCCGGAAACGGATTTTTATTACATTCGAGGCTCTAGCATTATTGAAGGGTTTATAAACTCTTTGACAATCGGTTCGACATCAGTAGCTCCGACGATTGACTATACCATTGATGTGGCTGCTAATATTGATAAAAATGCAAAAGGATTTATGTTTGTCCTGGAATTTGGTCTTGGAGCACCCTTAACAAAAAGCCAGGAGGATGTAATCCTAAAAGAGCTTAAAGACGGGTGGCGACACCTCACTAAGGAAGAATTAAAAGAATACGATGAATATCCGATCCTTGTCAAGACTATTATGAAAGTCAAACAAAAAGACATGGAAAAGCTTCGAAGTAGTCTTGAAGAGATGATAAACGAATGGCTTGATGAGACAGACCAGACGGATCCGGCGGTAAAAATTATTAAAACTACTTTAGATAAACGTGGAAAAGAAGTTATTAAAGGTAAGCCACCTCTTACAGAAATGTCTTTACAGGCATATAGTGAAATTATTGCA
>SHOH01000165.1 GCA_004294845.1 Anaerolineaceae bacterium | reverse complement strand
TTATTTCCATACCGTGGTGCTTAAGGGGTGGAATTTAATTTTTCAATTGAGGTTAAGAAAAAATTCTTGAAAATTAAAATTTTACTATTGATTTAAGGTATAAAATACTGTATTATAGATAAAGTTAAAAAATTTTACTTATTTTCAAAATAATAAATCAAAGGAGAAAGATATGGGAGCGAAATCACTACACAAAAAAATTATACTTGGATTTCAACATGTACTGGCTATGTTTGGTGCGACGGTATTAGTACCCGCATTGACAGGGCTTGATACATCAATTACACTATTTTGTGCAGGAACAGGAACCTTGTTATTTCACTTAATAACAAAAAAGAAGGTTCCTGTTTTTTTGGGTTCAAGTTTTGCTTTTATGGTTGGAATAATGGCTGTTATAGGCAATTCCAGAATAGGTGATTCGGATTTTCTGCCGAAGCTGGCAGCTGTTAAAGGCGCAATTATTATTGCGGGACTAGTCTACGTACTTTTTGCTATCCTGATAAAACTGGTTGGTTATGAAAAAGTAAATAAGTTGTTACCTCCAATCGTAACAGGGCCGATTATTGTTGTTATAGGCTTACGACTAAGTGGTGTTGCAATAAATAGTGCATTTTATCTGCCTAATGAAACTGGGGACAGTGTCTTTAGCTTAAAAGCAGTTCTAATTACAATAATTGTACTTGCAGTTTGTATTGGTATATCTGTATTTGCTAAAGGGATATATAATCTTATGCCAATCTTATTTGCTATTATTATTGGTTATATAGTATGCATACCTCTTGGACTGGTAGATTTTTCACCTGTTAGTAATGCTAATTTCATATCCTTAATGGATGACAATATAAGAGCTCAGGTATTCTTAATGCCAACCTTTGAAATGGATGCGATTCTAGCGATAGCTCCTATAGCTTTAGTTACTCTGATTGAGCATGTTGGAGACATAACTACAAACAGTGCGGTTTGTGGCAAGAACTTTATGGATGATCCTGGTGTACATAGGACACTTATGGGAGATGGTATAGCTACTGCATGGGCAGGCTTACTTGGCGGACCTGCTAATACAACATATAGTGAGAATACAGGTGTACTTGCTGTGACGAAGAACTACGATCCTGCTGTTATCCGTATAGCCGCTATAATTGCAGTTGTACTTGGCATTATAGGAAAGTTTGGTGGTCTTGTGACTAGTATTCCAACTCCGGTTACAGGGGGTATAAGTATAGTCCTGTACGGTATGATTTCATCAGTGGGAGTACGTATACTTGTTAACTCCAGACTAAACTTTGGAAACAGCAGAAACCTTATGATAGCTGCAGTTATCTTTGTATTAGGAATAGGTTGTGACAGCATTCCTATTAGTGATACAGTAACCATATCCGGACTTGCATTGGCAGCAATTGCTGGAATAGTATTAGCGATTTTACTTCCTGTAGGCAAGGACAATGTGCTAGAGAAAGAAGATAATTAGTTATCGATTAATTAATGTAATTTAAGATAATTTAGTGTATATACCATCTTGCAAAACCAAAGCAAAACGTTTTATAATTAAGAAGTTTTGGTTTTGTGAGATGGTTTTTTTGTGGATTTTTTATGTGATTTTCTTGGCACTTGCAAAGGGATGTGATATAATCTGCTTACCCACAAATATTTAAAGGAGGTTATCACATGAAAAATATAGATAAGCTTTGGACAACCCTTAGGGGTTTTACCTCTACGATAAATCGTTATCCGGTAACCATATTGTTATTTTTGTTTTCAGCTATATTTACATCATATAATATAAATACAAATGATTTAGATAATATTGTAGAAATTTTATTTGCTTTGGCATTAGGTGCAACATTATATATGTTGCTACAGATGGTCTATGAGCGCTTTTGTCATGGAATGAAAACCAGGCTGATTTTTGGCGGAGTGGCTTTACTTGGAGCAGTACTATACTACTTGGCTGTAGAGTTTGGTGTAAAGAGTTTTGGTGCCGAGCACGCCTTAAGGACAACGGTATTATTATTTATTCTAATTATTGGCTTTATATGGGTGCCTGTTATAAAATCTAAGCTTGGATTTAGTGAAAGCTTCATGGTGATTTTTAAATCCTTCTTTATGGTAGTGTTATACTCGGGTGTTCTTTTTTTGGGGATTTCATTGATTATAATGGCGATTGATATGCTTATTGTTAATGTTGCCAGCAAAGCCTATGCTCATGTGGGATCTATTATAGGATTTATATATGCTCCTATACATTTTCTTTCTTTAATTCCCACTTATCCAAGACGTGACGACGAGCCTACACTGCAGGTAGATAAGGCTATTAAGCCCTCGAAATTCTTGGAAGGATTGATTTCATATATTATTATTCCTATAACAGCTATTTTTACTGTTATTCTGCTCTTATATATTATAATGAATATTACCGGAGACTTCTGGAAGGATAATCTAATGGAGCCTCTACTGGTAACATACTCGATTACGGTAATCATCGTATATCTGCTTGCTTCGGTAATAGACAATAAGGCGGCGGATTATTTTAGAAAAATATTTCCTAAGGTTCTGATTCCTGTAGTGTTATTCCAGACGATTTCCTCAATATTAAAGATTGGAGAGCTTGGAATTACCAGTGGCAGATATTATGTAATAATTTTTGGTATCTTTGCAACGACATCAGCAATTATATTTAGCCTAAGGCCAAATCATAAAAGTAATGTAATTGCACCAATATTAATAGCTCTTTCTTTAGTCTCAATCCTTCCTCCGGTGGATGCATTTACAATAAGTAAGAGCAACCAGATTGGACGATTAACCAATGTGCTTGAAAAGAATGATATGCTTAAGGATGGTAAGATTGTGCCAAATGCTGCTAATCTTTCGGAAGTGGATCGACAGATAATCATAAACTCTGTAAGGTATTTAAGTAGAATGGATTATCTAAAGGATATCAGCTGGCTTAAGACTTATAGCGTCTCTTATGATTTTGAAAAAACCTTTGGATTTAATCAATATGGCTCTGATATAGATGCTGAGGAGCCTGATTTATGGCGACTTTATTTGGCCGAGAGAACACCGATTGATGTATCAGACTATGACATCTTTGTGGTAGCTGATTTATCCGGAAAGGATTACAGTGAACCTCTTAAAACCGTACCATGGGGTGTCGAAGGTTACACTATAGAGCAAGAGTTTAAAAATGGAATAGGAGATATTCTTGTTAAGGATGGACAGCAAAATGAGCTTATAAGATATTCACTTGACGAGATTTTTAACTACTTTAAGGACAAGGATACTATCCGTAACGGTGAAATATCAATGGAGGAAGCAGAGTTTGTTACCGAGAATGATAATGTTATTCTAAGTATTGTTGTAAAATCCTTGAATCTTGAAGAAGGGAAGAATAGCAAATACCAAAATATCAATGCTTATATTATGGTAAAAATAAAATAGACCTAAAATATTAATCTTTTAGATGAGAGATAAGTTCGGAGGATATGTATATGAAAAGAATAGTTCTGGTCTTTATTATGACTATGTCAATTCTTATGATGAGTGCTTGCGGTAAAGAGTCTAAGCAATTTGGAGAGCCTAAAAAAGGTGAAACTGTTGCCGAGATAAATATACAAGATTTTGGATCCATATATGTTAAGTTCTTTAAAAAAGAAGCACCCAAGGCAGTAGAAAATTTCATAACTCATGCAAAAGACGGTTATTATGACGGAGTAATCTTCCATAGAATTTTGGAAGATTTTATGATACAGGGTGGAGATCCGACAGGAACCGGACGCGGAGGTGAAAGCATATGGGGTAAGGATTTTGAAGATGAGTTTGACGTAAACCTTCACCCATATAGAGGAGCCTTATGTATGGCTAATGCAGGTCCTAACACCAATAGTAGCCAGTTCTTTATAGTGCAGTCTAAGAACACCTATGACGAAAATCTTCTCACTCAGTTTGAAATGTATTATGGTGTGGAGTATGATAAAAAGGCTGTTAAGAATTATGGGGAAATAGGGGGTACACCATGGCTGTTCGAAATGCATACTGTATTCGGACAGGTATATGAAGGTTATGATGTGCTTGATGCTGTGGCAGGAGTCGAACTTATAGATGAAAAAAACGGAATTCCTGCAGAGCAAGTAATAATAGATTTTATTCGTATCTTTGAAGCGGATTAGAAAGGTAATCATGCGTTTTATATATATTCTATTTGAAAGGGGGAAGGCGCTATGAAGGTGTCCACTAAAGGCAGGTACGGACTTCGTGCCATGATTGACTTGGCGCTTTATTCAAAATGTGATCTGGTTCCATTAGCCAGCATAGCCGAAAGACAGGATATATCAAAAAGCTATCTGGAACAGGTGTTTTCTGCCCTGCGAAAGGCAGGACTGGTAAAAAGTATTAAAGGAGCTCAGGGAGGATATATGCTTTCATCTGATTTGGAAAGTATAACCGTAGGTATGATTCTCAGGGCATTGGAAGGTGATTTGTCTGTTGTTCCCATGGAAGATAGCGCTCCCACTAACCGGATAGAGAGCTATGTTCGTGATAAAATCTGGAAAGAGATTGATGAGAAGGTATTTTCATATATAGATGGAATCACCTTGAAGGATATTATCGATGATTATTTAAAGATGGATCCTGCCCCCATGTATTATATTTAAGAAGCTTATACATTAATTAATACATTATCTGTAAATGGATTTCACTAAATGGATCTAATCTACACTCTTTTTGGATTATTCATTGACAGACAGTAGTCTATGTTGTAAACTTATAGGAGTATTAATTTAATATTTCAACAGCCTCACTAAAAATGGTGGGGTAGAGGCGCGGTATTTAACAGTCTATAGTGGAGCCTGAGAAGCTATGAAGCTATTGAGAAGGAAATATCGCCGAAGCTTATAATATACTCGGTATTATTTGCTGGGCTTGCAGTTAAGAGCTGCAGGACTGTCTCATAAAGC
>SHOH01000029.1:23327-28156 GCA_004294845.1 Anaerolineaceae bacterium | reverse complement strand
ATGTTTAGATTCTCTGTGTCATATTTTAACTTCATTATAACATAATATTTGCCGTCTTCCTTCAGCATATTCTCTTTTATTATAATATACCCCAGTTCTTTTAATGTTTTTCTTACTAGGTTTATTTCAGACTGAGGTTGAAGCACCAGTTCTTTGGCTGACGAGCTTATCTTCATACAGCTGGTAAGAATCTGAAGCATCAATCTTCCTCCCATGCCTGCCATCATTATAGTGTCAACCTCTCCGACATGAAGCTTCTTTAATCCATCGGATTTTCTGATTGAGACCTTATCTGCCAGACCAAACCTTTCAACGTTTTCCTTGGCTCTATCTAAGGGACCCTGATTTATATCCATAGCCACAACAAAAGGTGATATTCCCTTTATAAGTAAATATATAGTTGTATATGCGTGATCACATCCGATATCTGCAACTCGGTTACCCGGAGTTACCATTTCTGCCACTGCATGAAGTCTTTTTGAAAGCTGCATCTTTTCATCCCCATAAGCTTGTTTTTTCATATTTTATCATACCCCGTAGGGTTTATCCATAGTGTAAATTATGATGAACAATTTAAAATATGGTTCAAGTGCTAAATGACCCCTCTGGTAATCATAGTGTCATTTGGCGCTCGAACCATATCACTTACATTATATGCTTAGTTTTACTCTAGATAATCCTTTAGCTTACGGCTTCTGCTGGGATGTCTTAGCTTTCTAAGAGCCTTGGCTTCAATTTGACGAATTCTCTCTCTGGTTACGTTAAATTCCTTGCCAACTTCTTCAAGGGTTCTGGCTCTTCCGTCATCCAGACCGAATCTCAGTCTTAGGACCTTTTGTTCTCTTTCAGTCAATGTACCCAATACCTCAACGAGCTGTTCCTTAAGTAGTGTAAAGGCTGCTGCCTCTGCGGGAACCGGCACATTATCATCTTGAATAAAGTCACCCAGATGACTATCCTCCTCCTCACCAATGGGGGTTTCAAGGGATACGGGTTCCTGGGAAATCTTTTGAATTTCTCTCACCCTTTCCACCGGAATACCCATAACATCGGAGATCTCCTCCGGAGTAGGTTCTCTTCCAAGCTCCTGTAAAAGCTGCCTTTGTACTCTGGTCAGCTTATTTATAGTCTCGACCATATGAACAGGTATACGAATTGTTCTAGCCTGGTCAGCTATGGCTCTTGTTATAGCCTGCCTAATCCACCAGGTTGCGTAGGTACTGAATTTAAACCCTTTACGATAGTCGAATTTCTCCACAGCTTTTATAAGCCCAAGATTTCCCTCCTGAATTAAGTCCAGGAAGAGCATACCACGTCCGACATATCTTTTGGCTATACTGACTACAAGGCGAAGGTTTGCTTCTGCCAGACGCTTCTTGGCAAAGTCATCTCCTTCTTCCATCCTTTTAGCAAGATCGCTTTCTTCCTCCGCAGTAAGTAAAGAAACCTTTCCGATTTCCTTAAGATACATACGGACAGGGTCCTCTATATTAATACCTTCAGGAACTGATAAATCTACGGTCTCTGTCTCCTCTTCCTCTTCATCAGGTATGATATCATCTTCATCAGCATCGGTTATTCGAAGAACATCCACATTATGCTTCTCCAAATAATCATATATTTTCTCAATCCTAAGAGGATCCAGCTCCATATCTGCAAAAAAGTCATTTACTTCTTGAAATTCCAAGACATTCTTCTTCTTTTCTGCGAAGGCCAATAATTCCTTTAGTCTTTCAGTAAATTTCGCAATGTTTTCGTCCATAGATAATCCTTCCTTTTCTAACTCTTTTATATTCTAACCATCATTTTTTGAAATATGCAAATCCTGCTAGAACCACCAGCAAGCCCGATGGTTCATAGCTATTATTTACTTTACTTTAAAATTGCTGTAATAGTCTTCTTAAGATCTGCTTTCTGTCTGATGATATTTTGTAATAACTGCGTATCGTTTTCTTCTATCGCCTTAAGGCTCTGTCTGTTTAAGCTTTCTTCCTTCAAGCGGTAAACCGTGTCATATAAGGCCTTCTGTCTTTCAGCTTCTTGAATCTCTCCAAGCAACTCTGCATTAAAAAGCGAAGCCGCCTCAGACTGTTCCTCTATACTTTGGAAGCAGCTAATGATTTTTGCTGGTATTACTTCACCGGCTTTATCATATTCCTCAAAAACCAATTTTGCTACGTCTGTATATATACCATCGGCAAAATCTTCAATTTTAAGAAGAGGCTTTAGCTTATCTAATAGCAAAGGTTCCTCAGTAAGCCATGTGATTAAGAGCTTTTGTATTTTTACAATCCCTTCATCACTGTTCTTTTTACCTTGAGCCTGCGCATATGGTAGCTTTTTTGTAGGCTCATTCTTATATCCTCTGGCTCCCAGCCTATTTACCAGCTTATAAAGGAGACTTGCATCGATATTATATGTCTTTGCCACGGCGTCAAGATAAAAATTTCTCTCCAGCTGTTCAGAAAAATATAATAATTTCTTGGCTATTTCATTAAAGAATTTGGTCTTATCCTCTGGATCCTCCATATTATAATTCTTCTGGAGCGTGTCAATCTCAAAGAAAAAGCTGTTTCGGGCTTCATCTATCCTGACTTTGTATTCCTCCGCCCCTAAGTATTTGATAAAGTCATCCGGATCCTTATAAGGTTCCATATTTATCACCTTTACGCTTATACCGGCATCCCTTAGTATTGGAATTGCACGAAGTGCTGCCGCAGTACCCGCACCGTCGCTGTCGAAGGTAAGAAGCACTTCTTTAGTATATCTTTTTAATAGGTTCGCGTGTGAGTCCGTAAATGCGGTGCCCAATGCGGCTACAGCATTGGTAAATCCCGCCTGGTGAAGCGCCATAACGTCCAAATAACCTTCACAAATAAGAAAATATGATTCTCTTGATCTGCGAGCCCTGTTAAGTCCGTATAAAATCTTACTTTTATCAAATATAACAGTTTCAGGTGAGTTGAGATACTTTGGCATTCCGTCACCCATGACACGTCCACCAAAGCCGACAACTCTGTTATTAGCATCCATTATAGGAAACATTATTCTATCCCAGAATTTATCGTGACCACCCCGTACTTCATCAAATGATACTAAGCCTGATTGCTTTAGCAGCTCGTCCTCATATCCCAGTTTCTTTAAATATTGATAGAGATCATCACTATAGCGATTAGCAAATCCAATGCCAAATGCTTTTATGGTTTCCTGGTCAAATCCTCTCCCCTGCAAATACTCTCTAGATGCTTGTCCCCTATCTGATTTTAGCTGATAATAATAGTACTTAGCCGCTTCCTTGTTGATATCCATCAATCTATTTTTTAAATCATATTGACGTTTTTCTCTGGCAGAGTACTCCTGTTCAGGCAAATTAATACCGGCTCTTTCTGCAAGAAACTTTAAGGCCTCAACAAAGGTATAGTTCTCGTACTCCATAATAAAAGTATAGACATTGCCCCCAACTCCGCAGCCGAAGCAGTGATACATCTGCTTAGATTGGCTTACACTAAAGGAAGGCGTCTTTTCATTATGAAAAGGACACAGACCCATATGATTACTGCCAGTTTTTTTCAACCTTATGTACGAGCCTATTATACTTACTATATCACTTCTTATTCGGACCTCTTCTACTGTATCATCCGGATAATACATATTAATAACCATGCCTTTCTATCAATCTGCAAACTTTGAGCCGTAGGCACAACATTCCTAATAAACGCTCCAAGCTGATGGGATCATTATTTCCTTAAACTTTGCCACTACATAACGGTCTGTCATACCTGCAATATAATCACATACAACCTGATAAGGAGGTTCACTTAATTGTTCCATACGTATATAATACTCTCTGGGTAGCTGATCTAAATTCTCCTGATAGTATTCAAATAACTGCTTGAGCAAACGAACTGCTTGTTCTTCCTGACTTTTTGCTTTCTTATTCATATAGACGCTGGAGAACATATACTCACGCAGTCTAATCATTGCCTTCTCAATGTCAGGAGACATAATAATGTCATTTTTGCCTTCGCTACTGTTAATTATATCATGAATTAAGGTGTTTAGCCTTATTACCAGACTATTACCTAAAATTTCTTTATATTCCTTAGGTATATCCTCTTCCTTGATAATCCCACCACGGATAGCATCATCCGTATCATGATGTATATATGCAATTTTATCAGATAATCTTACCACTCTTCCCTCTAAGGTAGATGGTGTTGTAGACATTTGATGGTTTCGAATCCCGTCTCTTACCTCCTTTGAGAGGTTAAGTCCCTTTCCGTGATTTTCTAAAAACTCAACCACACGGATGCTCTGTAAATAATGTTTAAAGCCTCCGGGGCAGATATCATTTAAGGCTCTCTCTCCTGCATGTCCAAATGGAGTATGTCCCAAATCATGGCCCAAAGCTATCGCTTCAGTAAGATCCTCATTCAATCTCAGCGCTTTTGCAATAGTCCTTGCTATCTGAGATACCTCCAGCGTATGGGTTAGACGTGTTCTATAATGATCTCCCTCAGGTGCAAGAAAAACCTGAGTTTTATGCTTTAATCTTCGAAAAGCTTTTGAATGCAGTATTCGATCCCTGTCTCTTTGATATATTGGACGGATATCGCATTGCTCTTCCTCATAATCCCTACCTTGGGATCGGTCAGAGAATGCAGCATATGGACTTAATATCTCATGTTCCCTAGTTTCAAGCTTTTGTCTTGTATTCAATGACTTATCCTCCTTACTATCGTGATCTATGTGAAGATGATGAACAGATGTCCACAATTAATTTTGCCTATACTACTAATATTCTACAAAGACTTACTATTTCCTTTTTT
>SHOH01000029.1:15444-23227 GCA_004294845.1 Anaerolineaceae bacterium | reverse complement strand
CATTTTTCCCTTGAATGGCATCCGGCGCATCCCGAGCAACAGGATTTGCCTGCCTTGATGTCCTTTGCCTTCTTATATATTATAAAACCCGTATAACCAAGAATAAGTGCTCCGATTACATAAGTCGTCATTTTCTCATCCCTTTCTTGACTAAGTATCAACATTAATATCTATGATAATCTGCTCTTATATACTATATGAACAAACTACCTATCTGATATATCAGTGTGGAGAAAAGCATCGCAACAGCAAGTTGGAACAAGACTGTAAATATCGTCCATTTCCATGATCTCATTTCTCTTTGAACAACACCGATAGTCGCCGCACATGGTATATACAAAAGACAAAACACCATCAATGCATATGCGTTTGCCGCACCAAATCCAATTCCGGCTAGAAGCTGTGAAAGACCTGCCATTCCTTCGATGGAACTTATATTACTGATACCGAATAGTATTCCGAAGCTGGATACTACTATCTCTTTAGCAGCAATGCCTGCTATAAGCGCCACTACTACCTGCCACATACCAAGTCCTGCAGGCCGAAGAATTGGTGCTACTACCTTTCCAATTATTGCTCCAAAACTTTCCGACATATCGGACACCATTCCATTTGGACCAAAATTAAGTATAAACCATATTATAACTGAAGCCGCAAATATAGTGGTTCCCGCCTTTGTTAGATACTCCTTTACCTTCTCCCATACATATATTATTATAGTTCTGGCATTGGGAGATTTATATTCGGGTAGCTCAATCAGCAGGCTATTTGTATCCTTAGCATTTGTATTCTTATTCATAACATATGCCACTATTATTGCAACCAGGATACCAATCACATACATGGAATAGGCTACCAACATAGCATTTTCCTTAAAAAACATCTGTGAAAATAAAACATAGATTGGTAATCTTGCACTACATGACATAAATGGTGTAATCAGTATGGTCTTTCTTCTATCTTGAATATTCTCTAAAGATCGGGAAGCCATAATAGCGGGAACGGTGCATCCAAAACCAAGAAGCATCGGAATAAATGCTCTTCCCGAAAGTCCTACCTTTCCCATAATTCCATCCATTACAAATGCCACTCTGGACATATAACCGCTATCTTCTAAAAATGCAAGGGCAAGAAAAAGGATAAATATATTTGGCAAGAATGTTAAAATGCCTCCCACTCCGGCGATAACTCCATCTACTATCAAGGAGGACAGAACTATTCCAACATTCATACTATCAAGATAAGAGCTTGCTCCCTCTGAGAATAGTTCCAATCCTCCCTCAAAAACTCCCTTTATCATATCTCCAACCGTAAAGGTCAGAAAGAAGACTAGTCCCATAATGAGAAGAAAAATCGGCAGACCTAAAAATCTATTAGTAAGAATTTTATCGATTCTGTCAGTGGAAGCTGATATTTCGCTTCTGTTTACCAGAACCTCTTCCAATACCTCTTCTATAAAATCATATTTTTGGTTTATAATATCCTCTTCGTAGCTTCTTTCTATAGACTTCAAATCGATAGGGTATTGATTTATAATCTGAGGGTCCATCTCTAATAGCTTAATGGCATGCCAGCGCAAATTATTAATTTTACCGTGTTTTTGACGTAAGGCAAAGCTAATCTCGTCAATCTTATCCTCGATATCATCACTATAAACTAGGAAATGCTCTTCATGTAGCTCATGGCGCCTGTTATTCCCATGGTGCCTATGTCTCCTATGGTGATGATCAAAGTTAAGATCACTATGTTTATCCTTGTGATGAGCTACAGCATGCATAAGAATATCAAGGCCGGTACGTTTTCTGGCTGATACAGGAATCACAGGAATACCCAACATTTCAGGTAGCCTATGAAGGTCGATCTCCATGCCTCTTTCTTCTATAATATCCATCATATTAAGTGCTATTATAACAGGCTTACCCAGCTCAATAAGTTGCAGAGTAAGATATAAATTTCTTTCAAGACAGGATGCATCAACCACATTTATTATTACATCTACATTAGACTCTAAGATGAACTCCCTGGTAAGCTTTTCCTCCATGGTATAGGAGGTCAGACTATATATTCCAGGAAGGTCAACCAATTTAAATTTCTCGCCGTGGTATTTGAAAGCTCCTTCTATCTTCTCAACAGTTACCCCGGGCCAATTTGCTACTTTAAGATTAGCTCCGGTAAATGCATTAAATAAAGTGGTTTTACCACTATTGGGATTACCTACAAAGCCTACTACTAGTTCTTTTTTCATAACTAAATCTCCTAATCTCAATTGCTTCTGCTATTTTCTTCCCGACTGCCAGTCTACTTCCCCTAACCATAAAAATAACAGCCCCTCCGCTGTTACGGTTCAGCATCCTGACCTGGGTACCCCTGGTTATTCCTAAGGCTCCAAGCCTTCGCATAGTAACTAAGTCAAGATTCATTGCTTCAACAATATAGGTGTTGCCAATTTCAGCACTTGTTAATGTCATCCCAATCTTCCTCCAAGAGTTTTGTGTTTCCTTTGCTATTTGATAATAATTCTCATTTGCTATTATAGTACCAGATGAGGATATTGTCAATATATTTTATTATAAAATGTGAAACATATAACAATATCTTTGCATAGCTTATTTTAATGGAAAGGATACACTTTTCTATTCATAAAAAAAGCCAAATGTGATTTGACACATCTGGCTTGATAATATAATTATCGACTTTTTCCTCTTCTCTGTGAAAATATACATCCGCAGTAATCCTGACGGTATAATCCATATTCCTCTGATAATTCAATGGAACGCTTATACCCATTGCGTTTTTTAAAATCAGAAGGAAGAAATAATACGCCATAAATTGACGCCACTTCCTCACCAATCTCATTTAGCTTATTTGCATTCTTGTGGGGACTTATGGTAAGAGTTGTTGTAAAAAATTCATATCCACCTTCATAAGCTACTCTGGCCGCTTCCTCTAGTCTCATGCGATAGCATATAAAGCATCTGTCACCACCCTCAGAGTCCTTCTCATGCCCCTTAATGAGTTCATAATATTTCTTAGGTTCATAATCTCCCTTTATAAACAGAACATTATTCTTTAATAACATTTTGTTAATTAATTCCTCTTGCTCCTTAGCCCTTCTGATGTATTCATCCTCAGGATAGATATTGGGATTATAGTAATAAACCGTTATTGCAAAATACTCAGATAAATATTCCAGAACATAAGAGCTACATGGTGCACAACAGCTATGAATAAGTAGCTTAGGTAACTTAGCTGTCGATTTATCTTCAATTCCTTTTATTATTTTATCAAGCTCTAATTGATAATTCATATACTAACTATCCCTTTCCTAAAGTATGCAAACTTTCTTCATGAAAATTTCTGATTTTCATGTTTGGTAAGCAAAACTCCTATATGAGCTCAAGTTTTTTTAGGACTTTCTCAAACTTTATCCGGTTTATGGGTTTCCCTGCATAAGCTGTACAGCCCAGCTCAAATGCTTTTCTTACATTTTTACGTTCGCCTAAAGTACTAGTCATAATAATAATAGCTTTTTTATCATCGGGAATACATAAGTCCTTCTCCATTTGTCTAATCTGCTTTAGAGTCTGATAACCATCAAGTATCGGCATCGTGATATCTAGACAAATCAGATCATATCTCTCTTCCTCTTCCAGAGCCATAGCAAAAGCCTCCAATGCCTCCATCCCATCTACAGTGATATCACATTCGCCATATTTAGATAAGAATCTTAGCATGTAATTCCTGCCGGCAAAGTCGTCTTCTGCTATCAATATCCTCAATTTGTTACCTCCCTTTATTACCCATTTTTCTATTAGTCAACAGATTAGGGTAATGACCTACTCCTAATGGATATCATAGAATAGTAGCAGAAATTTGAAAAGAAGGTAATAAGTATTAATTTTATATTATTTTTCTACATTATTCTGCTTTATCTGCTATTAATATAGTCTTGAGATAATCAAAAAGTGTATTCATTTGCTGTCTTGTCCCTATAGTAATTCGCAGATAATTATTAATTCTCGGTAAATCAAAATAGCGCACATAGATATTGTTTTCCTTTAGTGCCTTGTAAAGCTCCTTAGCAGGGACAGATTCATGAGTAACAAACAGGAAATTTGCTCCTGATTTGGGAAAGCTAAAGCCTAATTTTTGAAATTCTTTTTCTGAATATTTTCGTATGTCTATTATATTCTGAATTCTCTCATAAAAATAATCCTTATCCTTTACCTCCTCCGCTCCGGCAAGAATAGCTGTCTGGTTTAAGGTATAGGAGTTAAATGAATACTTTACATCGTTTAATGCCCTAATCAATTTTTTGCTTCCGATAGCATATCCGATGCGCATACCAGCCATTGATCTTGATTTGGAAAAGGTCTGTACAATAAGTAGATTTTCGTATTTACGGGTTAATGAAAGAGCTGATCCTTTAGCAAAATCTATATAAGCCTCATCAATAATCACTATTGAATTTGGATTATGAGAAACTATATCCTCTATGGTAGAAATCTCTTCATATATAGATGTAGGAGCATTCGGATTAGCTATTACAATTCCTCCGTTGTCCTTATAATAATCTCCCTTAACTATCATAAAGGTCTTATCAAGAGGCTGGGTTTCATAAGCTATCCGATAAAGCTCACACCATACAGGATAAAATGAATAAGTAATGTCAGGAAAAAGGATCGGCTTATCGGAATTAAAAAAGGTTAGGAAAGCTAATGCAAGCACATCATCGGAGCCAACTCCCACAAAGACCTGATCTTTGTTAACTTGATAGAACTTTGAAAGCTCATCTACCAGAAGTCCTATGGACGGATCGGGATAAAGCCTAAGCTTGTCCACATCCATATTATTTAAAACCATTTGTACTCCCGGGGCAGGCGGAAAAGGATTTTCATTTGTGTTCAATTTAATAACAGATTTATCCTTTGGCTGTTCTCCCGGAACATATGGCTTAACTCTTCTGATATTGCTCTCCCAAGCTCTCGTATTATTTACCTCCATAATATATCCTATAATCCAATACTTCTCAATTAAGGAGTGCTTGGATTATTTCCTCCTCTTAAATAATTACTTATATTCATCAGCAAGCTTCTTAAAGCCCGGTAGCGATCGTTCTATCATGCTATAATCTACGCAATATGCAATTCGTACATAGCCAGGATAACCAAATGAAGACCCCGGTACAATTAATATATTATGCTTTTTTGCAGCCTCTGCGAACTTCTTGTCGTCTTGCTCCAAAGCCTTGACAAAGAGATAGAATGCTCCCTGGGGCTTTACACATTCATAACCATAGGATAAAAGACTGCTATACAATAGCTCCCTATTTCTATTATAGACCTCCACATCCACTTTGACATCCAGGCATCTTGCCACAGCTCTTTGAATAAGAGATGGCGCATTGACAAAGCCAAGAATACGGGTTGCTACATTGGCAGCAGAAATCAAATTCTCGTAGTCATCTGTCTCATCAGGAATTACAAGATAACCAATTCGTTCACCTGGAAGAGATAGGGACTTACTGAATGAATATCCTATAATAGTATTCTTATAATACTTTGTAAGATATGGAACCTCAGCATTGTCATATACCAATTCCCTATAAGGCTCGTCTGATATCAGATAAATAGATTTATTATATTCCTGTTCTTTCTTATTAAGTATTTCGGCTATTCTCTTTATTGTCTCCTCAGAATAAACCACACCGGTTGGATTATTGGGTGAATTAATGATAACCGCTTTCGTGTTGCTGCTTATTTTTTCCTCAAACTCATTTAAATTGGGCTGAAAATCCTTGGCGTTAGGCGAGATGGTAACCAAAACGCCGTCATAATTGCTTACATAGTTACGATACTCACCAAAATATGGGGCAAATGTAATGACCTCATCACCCGGATTTAATAAGGATTTTAATATAACATTTAAACCTCCGGCAGCCCCGACGGTCATTATAATATTAGCAGCTCTAAAATTGGTTCCAAAATTATGATTAATTGATAAGGCTATCTTTTCTCTTACATCCTCGTAACCGGAATTATTCATGTATCCATGAATATTACCAGGCTCCTCCTCATTCAAGATACTAATTAGTGCTTTGGTAATCTGAGCAGGAGGCTCTACACTTGGATTTCCAAGACTAAAATCATATACATTTTCCTTCCCGTATATTTTAGCCAAGCGCTTACCTTCTTCAAACATTGCACGAATTACCGAACTTGTCTTTACAAACGACATCATTTTATCAGAAATCATTACTATGCCCTCTTTTCTAATTTCCTGTAATCAGATTATCATCTGCTTCGTATCTGAGTAACAAGAGATTTTTTATATTATTTTAGCTGTCATATATAAAGATTATGACAGCCTAAAAGTTTACCTGATTATAATATATATTATCTATGTTTATTGTCTGAAACGAATGTCAAGATAAGACTTTACGATTTCTACACATTTGTCAAATCCTAGCTGGCTACTATTTAAGCATAAATCGTAATTTTTCGCATCCTCCCAATTCCTACCCGTATAATATTTATAATACTCAGCTCTATGCTTGTCGATAGATTCTATCTGCTTTTCAATATCCTTCTCAGGATTTCCTGTCATATCCTTAAGTGTCTTTATACAGTCCTCTAAAGGTGCATGGACAAATACCTTTACTACATTATCATAGTCTTTTAGGATATAGTCGGCGGCACGCCCCACTATTACACAGGTTTCTTGCTCAGCCAGTTCTTTAATAATTTTAGCCTGATAGCTAAATAAATTATCATTTGAAACAAAATCATCACTATCTGGAGGAATTAACTCTCCCTTATATGCTTTCCTGGCAATCTTAAAAAGTAAGCTCTTCTGCAACTTCTCATCTGCTTTTGCGAATAGTTTCTCATTTATTCCAGAGTCATCAGATGCCAGTCTTAATAGTTCACGATCATAATAATGTATACCCAGCTCCTCAGCCAACATTTTACCGATAGTCCTGCCTCCGCTGCCATAACCTCTAGCTATTGTAATCACATATTTGCTCATTCAATCACCTTCCTTAAAGTTGACAAAAACTTATTTATTCACCTAAATATGCTTTTTTCACAGATTCATTGTTCATGAGCTCCTTAGCATCACCCTCTAATACAATATTCCCGGTCTCTAAAACATATGCACGATGGGCAATAGATAAGGCTTTCTTCGCATTCTGTTCTACCAAAAGAACGGTGGTTCCGCTCTTATTAATACTTTTAATTATATCAAATACCTCTTCAACAAGAATAGGCGACAGTCCCATAGAAGGCTCATCCATCAATATTATTCTCGGCTTAGACATAAGCGCTCTTCCCATGGCAAGCATCTGCTGCTCACCACCGCTTAAGGTGCCAGACATCTGGTTTCTTCGCTCCTCTAATCTGGGAAATCTCTTAAATACATGTAAAAGAGTGTCCTCTATTTCATTTTTGTCGCTTCTGGTATATGCTCCCATCAGTAGGTTCTCATGTACTGTAAGCTGTGAAAAGACTCTTCGTCCTTCCGGCACATGAGCTAATCCCATTGATACGATTTTATGGGCTGGAGCCTTCTTTAAATCAGCTCCCTCATAAAGTATCTCTCCCTGTTTGGGGGTAATCAAGCCTGTTATTGTATGCAATATGGTGGTCTTGCCCGCTCCGTTTGCACCAATCAAAGCAATGATTTCACCTTCATCCACCTTAAAGTTAACATTTTTAATTGCCTGAATTACTCCATAATATACCTGTAAATCCCTAACCTCTAACATGCCATTCTCCTATTC
>SHOH01000029.1:12484-15344 GCA_004294845.1 Anaerolineaceae bacterium | reverse complement strand
CCTATTCCACCTAAAATATCTATAAGACTTATAACGGAGAATTTTTCTCCTCTTTCTCCAAATCAGTAAAGATGCTTTTTATCTTTACTTATTCTCCAAGATATGCCTTAATCACCTCAGGATCATTTAGAACATCCTGTGGAAGTCCATTTGCCAGCTCTATACCAAAGTTCAGTACAAATATCTTTTCACAAATACCCGAAACCAACTTCATATCATGCTCAATAAGTAATATAGTAACATCATACTGTTTTCTAACTAAGCTAATTGTATCCATAAGCTCCTCTGTTTCAGAGGGGTTCATGCCTGCTGCAGGTTCATCTAGGAGAAGAAGCTTAGGATTGGTAGCCAGTGCCCTAGCGATTTCCAACTTTCTTTGCTTACCATAGGGCAGATTTGAAGATAGAATCTTTGCTTCCTTTTCCAAGCCAAATACCTCAAGTATTTCATATGCCCGTTCATTCATGATTTTTTCTGTTTTAAAATAAGACGGTAGCCTAAATATTCCTGAAAATGAGGAATATTTATAATCATTATGAAGACCACATTTAACATTATCAAGGACAGACATATTCTTAAATAGCCTGATATTCTGAAATGTTCTTGCAATTCCAGCTTTATTTATTTCAATGGTACTACGCCCTGTTATATTCTCACCATCTAAAAATATCTGACCTATATCCGGCTTATATACACCCGTAAGCAGGTTAAACACAGTAGTCTTGCCAGCTCCGTTTGGCCCTATAAGACCGTATAATTCTCCTTTATTTATAGTAATACTGAAGGAATCAACCGCATGCAAACCTCCAAAGGAGATACCTATGTTTTTTACAGATAACATTTCCATGGTTACGCCTCCTTCTTTGCTTTCACTATTTTCTTAAGTATATTGTTAAAAGCATCCTTAAGAGAGTGATTCTTACGCCAATTTATGAAGATAGGTGCCCAGTTAAAAATCATCATTACTATCAGTACAATCGCATATATCAGCATGCGATAATCTCTCATAAATCTAAGGTACTCCGGAAGAACTGTAAGTAAAATAGCAGCAATCATTGACCCTCTAAGATTACCCATACCGCCTAGCACTACAAATACCAGAATCAAGATTGAAGTATTATATCCGAACTTCGTGGATTGAACGGTGGCAATATTATGAGAATAAAGCACTCCTGCAACACCTGCTAAGGCTGCTGATATGGAAAATGCAAGTATTTTATATTTTGTAATATCTATACCTACAGATTCTGCAGCAATATGATTATCTCTGATAGCCATAATCGCCCGGCCAGACCTAGAATTCACTAGATTTACTATAATCAGATAGGTTATTATCAGCAATGCCACTCCAATAGTAAAGGTAGCGTTCCTTGGGGTACCGGATATTCCCTGGGCACCCTTAACAATAACCATACCTCCCTCCTCCAAATTAAGAGAGGCTGTATCCTTCATGGAAAAATGAATTCCCCTACTGTCATACCCTATATATAAAACATTTAGAACATTCTTGATAATTTCACCAAATGCCAGAGTTACGATAGCAAGATAATCACCACGGAGTCTAAGAACTACAATACCTATAATGACACCAAACAATCCTGCCATAGCAGCACCAATCAGTATAGCTAAGGTAAATCTAATTATAACATTATCCATGGTATTAATCATGATTTTTGAGAAAAAAGCACCGGTAAAGGCTCCAATACACATAAATCCCGCGTGTCCCAAACTTAATTGTCCAAGGATTCCCACAGTCAGATTTAAGGATACTGCCATAATCCCATAGTAGCACATGGCTACCAGAAGATTTTGGAGAAGATTAGACATGTTACCTGCATTAATCATGTACATACATATAGCATAAGCGATTAAAATACTTCCAACGGTAACTATATTGTAGCGAGTTGATTTATTTAATTTTTTTATATTTAAAAATTGAGTTGTCATGATCGTCACCTACACTTTCTCTTGAATCTTTTTACCAAGAATACCTGTTGGCTTAACAAGAAGAACTATGATCAGTATTAGGAATACGATAGCATCTCCTAACTGTGTCGAGATGTAAGCACGGCTTAATATCTCTATTACTCCCAGAAGAATTCCGCCAATCATGGCACCCGGTATAGAACCTATTCCTCCAAATACCGCCGCAACGAAGGCTTTTATTCCAGGCATTGCACCTGATGTTGAGGATAGATTAGTATAGGTTGAAAACATAAGTGCACTTGCTACAGCGGCAAGAGCAGAGCCAATTGCAAATGTTATAGCAATGGTTTTATTTACATTAATGCCCATAAGGACTGCTGCCTCTTTGTCCTCAGATACAGCAATCATTCCACGTCCTGTTTTAGATTTCTTAATAAATATTGTAAGTACCGTCATAATCAGGACACATAAAGGAATAGTAATCAGTGTTTCACCTGATATTGTTAGTCTTCCTCCGGCTAAAGATATGGGCTTAACCGGAATCACTGATGTAAAGGATTTGGCTTCCGCGCCGAAAATAAGAAGCGCAAGATTTTGAAGAAGATAACTTACACCTATGGCTGTAATCAGGACAGCAAGTGATGGAGCTCTTCTAAGTGGTTTATATGCAATGCGCTCTATTGTAATTCCCAATAGAGTACATAGAATTATCGAAATCAATACTGCTAGGATGGGATTAAGACCCACGGTACTCATAATAGTAAATATGATATATCCTCCTATCATAATTACATCACCATGGGCAAAGTTAAGCATCTTGGCTATTCCGTATACCATTGTATAGCCGAGAGCTATAATAGAATATACACTTCCAAGACTTATTCCATTTAACAGATAAGTAATAAAACTCATAACTACCCCCGTCGGCATGCTA
>SHOH01000029.1:9994-12384 GCA_004294845.1 Anaerolineaceae bacterium | reverse complement strand
CCTGTTGCAGACCAGGTCATGCCTGCGCCTGTCAGTCCGTCAACTTTAATCTTTGCCATGGCTTCCTTCAAGCCATCACAGATATCAGATGTGCTCATATCAGGAGTAACACCACTTTCTTCAATAGCAGCCTTGATAATATAGATTGCATCATAAGCATCTGCCGCAAACTGATTAGGAGTAACGCCGTCAAATCTTCCCTTATAATCAGCAACAAATTTTTGTGTTTTAGCATCCTCAGCATCTGCAGCAAATGGTGTCAGGAGTAGAACTCCTTCAGCCAAGGAAATATCAAAGTTCTCCACACCAAGAATACCGTCAAGTCCATCACATCCAAAGAATAATGGCTTATAATCCATGGCTGCTGCCTGGGTTAAAATCAAAGTAGCTTCTTCATAGTATATAGGCAGGAATATTAACTCTGCTCCGTTTTCCTTTGCTTTTTGAAGTTGAACTGAAAAATCAGAATTACTATCATCAGTAAATGCTTCTGCCGATACTATATCAAAGTTCTGATTATTTGCTTCCTCAGCAAATTTCTCATAGATACCGGTAGAATACACATCTGAACTGTTATAGATAACAGCTACCTTAGATGCAAGTCCTTTATCCGCAACGTAAACTGCAGATGCAATACCTTGGTTAGGATCGGAAAAGCAAACCTGGAATGCATTGTCATACTGAACTACTTCAGGTGCAGAGCCTGACGGAGAAAGCATGAACATGTTATCTGCATAAGTCTCTTCCTTAACAGCGTTACCGGGATTTGATGTAACAGTACCCATAAGAATCTGCATACCCCAGTCCTTTAAAGTATTGTAAGCGTTAACGGCCTTTTCAGGATCATGCACGTCATCTTCAAACCTATACTCAATCAATGCTCCGTTAATTCCTCCTGCAGCATTAATCTCATCAACAGCTATTTGAGCGGCATTCATAACATGCTGTCCGTATACGGCAGCTCCACCGGTTATAGGTCCGATACCACCGATGTAAAACTTTCCTCCTTCGGAGTCCTTCTTGTCATTATCCCCGGTTTGTTCCTTCTTATCATTATTCCCGGTTTGTTCCTTCTGATTATTATCATTAGGTTTCTCGTCTTTGGTTCCACAGGCTGCTAAGCTTAACATCACAATGGATAAAGTCAATAGCAGACCAAATATTCTTTTTTTCATAATCTTCCTCCCTTAAAATCAAGGCATAGAACATTGTGCCACTTTAACGTTTTAATTCGTTGCCCTGTTAATTGTATAAATAAGACGTTCCCCTATGGTTTAACAGAATCTTATCTGTCATACATTTTAGAACGTCTTTATTCTAGTCTCTATAATAACCTCGAATAAATATTTTGTCAATAAATATTTAGAATATATAATATGCTATATCTAGAATATATAATTGCTATAATTCTCCACCGCATTTATCGCAAAATTCCAATCCCTCCAAGGTAATACCACCGCAATCAGGGCAGATGATTTTTGCAGGACGAATCTCTATCTCTACAATCTCATATTCTTCTTCACTCTCTGAAGCGGCACCGCCCTCCGGCATCTGGGTATCAGAATATAATTGAGCCTCGGAATTCTCAGTCTCATCCTCCATATATTTAATTGCTTTGGGTAATTTATTCTTACGAAGTAGCTTGTCCCATTTAAACATACTCAAACTCTCCTCTTCGGTGCAGGCACAGTGCCAGGCACGGTGTCAGATACGGTGCCAGGTACCGATTTGTTGTATTAATGCTCAGCTCTGTATTTGTTCATTAATCCTTTAAATATCTCACCACTGCTAGGCGGTGTATATGTAATTGCGTTAGCTCCGGCATCTATAGTCTGTAAAATTGTATCCGGTGTTGGTCCGCCTGTGGCAATAATCGGAACAGTAGGATATCTCTGTCTAATAATTCTAACAATCTCAGGAGTCTTTGAGGCTGCAGATACATTTAGTATAGAGACTCCGCTTCTTAGTCTACTTTCTATATCTGCTTTTTCTGAAACTACTGTAATAATAATGGGAATATCAATACATTCCTTTAGAAATTCTATTGTTTCGTTGGGTGTCGGAGCATTTAAAACTACTCCCACAGCTCCTTGAAATTCAGCATGTTCAGCTAGATTTACCACTCTGTGCCCTGTGGTTGTTCCTCCTCCCACACCGCAAAATACCGGTACATCTGAACAGGTAATTATAGAATGCGATATGATTGGCTGTGGTGTAAAAGGGTATACTGCTATGACTGCATTCGCATTACAATTACGTATAATTGCTACATCTGTAGTAAATACAATGGACTTTATAAGCTTTCCAAAAATTCTTATACCGCTTACAGAATCTATTTCCTTAGGAACCCTAATCATATGTCTTCTCAGGATTCCGTCAATTTCAGGTGT
>SHOH01000029.1:6903-9894 GCA_004294845.1 Anaerolineaceae bacterium | reverse complement strand
AGTCCTTCGTATTGTTTTAATATGGCGTTTCTAGGCTCCTTAAGTACCTTGACCAGCATGTCCCTAGTAAGTCCCTCCAAGGTAAATAATATTGGAAGTCTACCTAGGAATTCCGGTACCATTCCATACTCCCGAAGGTCATCTAGGGTTACCTTCTGTAGCAGATTGGCATCACTATCGTATTTGTCCTTTAGATCAGCTTGAAAACCTATTGAGCTTTGCTTATTAAGTCTTGCCTTGATAATCTTATCTAGATCAGGAAAAGCTCCACCACAGATAAATAAAATATTTTCGGTATTTATTGTTCTAAGAGGTACCATGGCATTCTTTGAGGATGCACCGACTGGAACCTCTACATCGCTTCCTTCCAGCAGCTTTAATAAACCTTGCTGTACGGATTCACCGCTTACATCCCTGCTGTTGGTGTTACGTTTCTTTGCTATTTTATCAATTTCATCTATAAATACTATTCCTCGTTCAGCCTTCTCCACATCATTTCCTGCTGCCATAAGAAGCTTTGATATTACACTTTCTACATCATCACCAATATATCCGGCTTCAGTCAGGGATGTGGCATCTG
Source organism: Anaerolineaceae bacterium (assembly GCA_004294845.1). Lineage (GTDB taxonomy): Bacteria > Bacillota > Clostridia > Lachnospirales > Lachnospiraceae > Mobilitalea. The sequence goes on along the minus strand of SHOH01000029.1, from coordinate 9,314 downwards.
TTATGGCAAGAGGAACATCCAATAGCTTTGCTAAGGTCTTCACCAAATAGGTTTTGCCGCTTCCGGTAGGGCCTATCATAAGCATATTTGATTTCTCTATCTCGACATTCTCGGGTGCCCATCTGCTAATTCTCTTATAGTGATTATATACGGCCACAGATACAACCTTCTTGGCATGCTCCTGACCTATAATGTATTCGTCAAGACTTGCTTTAATAAGATGGGGTGTAGGGAGCAATTTATGGTCAAACTCATCTATTTTCTCCTTCGCTTCTTCCGCTTTAGCCTTCTTACTCTCAATTTTCGAAGATGCATTCATGCCAAACATAGTCGGAGAAATACCTATCATATTCATATAAGGATTATCTGGATTATTCATAATATCAAAGGACTTTTGCATACAATCAGCACAAATATGTATATGATTAGGGATCTCAATCATCTTACCTGTAACGCTTTCAGGCCGTTTGCATAGATAGCATATTTCATCTGATTTAACCTTCTTATCCTCATTATCTTTTATATTCTTTTTATCATTAAAATCGTCTTTATTACTACTCATCCTTTATTCCTTCCTATTTGACTGGCTTTATTAGTATGTATGTATAAAAGTATATCACAAAATCCATTTATACAAAATATCAAGTTGTAAAAAGTATCAAAAGCCTTGCTCTATAAATCATCATGGAAATATGATTCATGATAAGGCCTTTGATCTTAAACTATAATAAGCAACACTTTATTCTCTGGCACCGAGGGTAACGGTAACTGTCTGTTTCTTATAGTCTCCATTTATATGGCGCATGTAAACTATCTCGATATCTGTACCGACTCGAATGCTTGATATCAATTCTCTTAGCTGGATGCCGGAGGTAATCTCTACATCATTAATATATTGAATTACATCTCCTACCTGCAGTCCCGCCTTATCGGCTGCACTACCCTCTACTACAGTTGAAATATATACACCGATAGGTATTCCAAACATATCCGATACTTCCTCAGTAACATCCTGAGGTCCTACTCCAAGGAAGCCCTGCTCCTCAGGCTTTAGAATCTCACGGCTCATTAATTCATTAATAATCGGTATTGCCCTTGATATAGGAATTGCGTATCCCATTCCTTCTATCTTATAATCGGCAAACTTTACTGTATTGATTCCAATTACCTCGCCATTAATATTTAGTAAAGCACCTCCGCTGTTGCCGGGATTAATGGCAGCATCCGTTTGAAGAAGCACCATAGTAGTATATCTACCACTATCAGAAACCTCAATCTTTCTATCCTTAGCACTGACATATCCCACTGTAAGGGACTGTCCATATCCCATCGCATTACCGATAGCTATAGTCATCTCCCCAACTTTAATATCATCGGAGTTGCCAATCTTTGCAATCTTAATAGCATCTATTGTAGTCTGATCAACATCTGCCAAATCAACAGCAATAACAGCCAAATCAGCCATGGAATCTGTTCCCTTTATCACAGCGTCCACCTGGGAATCATCAATAAATGTAACTGTTATCTTATCAGTTCCATCCACAACATGGTTATTTGTTGCTATCAGTAGTTCTTTTTCATCCTTACCGACAATAATACCAGAACCGCTTCCTTCACTTGGATACTCCATGCCAAACCATATATCAGTATTTGTGGATATGCTGGTGATTGACACTATAGAGGGCATGGTTTCCTCTGCCACCTTCATGACAGACGACTCTGATATATTGCTTACTGTCCCATGCTCTGTGCTTCCCACCTTCAGCTTAGCCTCTGAGAGAATCTCATCATTGGTCGATCCAAGGATATAGCTTTCTTTATTTATCAAGGCATCTGGATTGAGCCTGCCATATAGATACCCCACACCTACGAATGCCATTCCGGAAATAATACCAAATACAGCTGCTTTAAATAAAAATGCAATAAATCTTCTGCCTGGGCTTTTCTTCTTGTTCACTTGTTCAGGCTGTGGATTGTTCTGATACTGATGATAGTCATATATCGGTGGTCCTGACACCTTTTCAGCCCAAAAGCTATATTCAGGCCTATTATATCCATAATTCTCCTGATTACCGTTATTATTAGGATTTTCAGGGAATTGATTTATATTGTTTTGATTATAATCATCCATAAGCTTACTCCTTTCCAAATCTCTTATTAACCATAGTGTAACAGCATTTTGTGTAAAGAATGTGAAGAAAATAGAGAATTGAAAAAAGACATTGTTGAAATTCATTTAATCATGTATCATTATATTTAAGCTAATAATAAAAAACATACTAAAATAAAATTTTAGCTGGGAGGGTTATGGTGTGATTAAAGACAACCAAAAAACACTAAATCGGCTTCATATATTGATGGATGCTACGATAATAATAATTTCCTTTTTGATTGCATACTATTTGAGATTT
>SHOH01000029.1:0-6803 GCA_004294845.1 Anaerolineaceae bacterium | reverse complement strand
GTAATTCTTGTTGGTTACAGCCGTGCATCAGAAGCTTATATTGACCGTATATTTGCCAACCCACAATGGGGATACTATATACACGGTGTCCTTGATAATAATATGGAGATAGGTACAAAATACAAAAAGGTGCCTGTAATAGGAAGGCTCGAACAGCTGGAGGAATATCTTACTAAAATGTCACTGGATGAAATAGCCATAACCATAAGTATTAAGGACTACGAACAGCTGGAAAATGTTGTATCTATTTGTGAGAAGTCTGGTGTTCATACAAAGTTCATACCGGATTATTATAGTTTTATCCCCACCAAACCATATACAGAGGACTTGTATGGTCTTCCTGTTATCAATATCAGGAATGTACCTCTAAGTAATACATTTAATTGGGTAAGTAAAAGAATTGTGGATATCATAGGCTCACTTGTGGGAATATTAATATGTGCGATTCCCATGCTAATTGTTGCTATATTAATTAAGTTAACTTCAAAGGGTCCGATAATCTTTTCTCAAGTACGAGTAGGTAAGAATAACAAAAACTTTAAAATGTATAAATTCAGATCTATGACCCTACAAATAGATGAGGAGGAAGAGAAGGCTTGGACTACCAAATATGATCCAAGGGTAACAGGAATCGGGAAGTTTATTAGAAGGACAAGCATTGACGAGCTTCCACAGTTATTTAATATTTTAACGGGTGATATGAGTCTAGTCGGTCCAAGACCTGAACGTCCGCAATTTGTTGAGCAGTTCAAAGAGGAAATACCTAGATATATGATAAAGCATCAGGTTCCTCCGGGACTTACAGGATGGGCACAGATCAATGGATATAGAGGAGATACATCCATAACTAAAAGAATTGAACATGACCTCTACTACATCGAGAATTGGACTCTGGGATTTGACTTCAAAATAATGTTTCTTACTATTTTTAAAGGTTTTATAAATAAGAACGCATACTAGTAGATTATTATGACATCTTATAGGCAGGCATATTATATGACAGTTAAAAAGGGCAAAAGAAAAATATGGCTGACAACTCTTCTTATTATCGAAGCTATATTTTTAATTCTTATTATATTATTTACCTGGGGCTATAAAAAGCTGGAGGAAACCATCGATAAAATCCCCAGAGATATTAGTCAAGATGAGGAAATAATAGAACCCCCAGAAGTTATCATACCCGAGGGATATAAAAATTTCCTTATATTTGGAGTAGATACCAGAGATAACTCCTTAAAGAAAGGTAATTCTGACACCATTATAGTAGTTAGTATTAATAACAAAACCCATGATGTAAAAATGGTATCAATATATCGGGACACCTATGCATTTATTCCGAACATTGGTTATGATAAAATTAATGCCGCCTATGCGAACGGGGGCTACTCTCTCGCTATCAACACCATTAATCTGAACTATGACCTTGATATTAGAAAATATGTTACTGTGAACTTTCAGATCGTGGTAGAAGCGGTGGATTATTTGGGTGGTATCACCTTGGATATTACCAAAGAAGAGCTGAAGTATCTTAACGGATATGTAAGGGAGCTTAATAAGGTAAACGGTACTGATGTTCCGGGGCTTAAATCTGCAGGGACACAGAATGTAAACGGCACACAAGCAACCGCATATGCCAGAATACGCTATACAGCCGGAGGAGATTTTAAAAGAACCGAAAGACAGCGAATTGTACTTGATAAGATGTTCGAAAAGGCAAAAAAATTAGGCATAGCAAAGCTAAACAAAATGGTGGACAAATTCCTGCCTATGATATATACCAATCTAAGTAATAAAGATATTATTGATCTTTTGAAATACTTTTTCTCCTATGATATAGTGGAGCAAACCGGGTTTCCTTTCGAAAAGGAAGCAAAAACCTATCAAAGGCTTTCATATGTATTTCCAATTAATCTGTATGAAAATGTAGCTAAGCTGCATCTTATGCTTTTTGAGGAAGAAAACTACATTCCATCAGCAAATGTTCAGGATTATTCATCTTATATTGAAGTTATTAGAAATAATTGAAATCTCATGACTAAAATCATGAGTGTTCTTATTTATGTATATAACAAAAAAACGGGGCTCTTGCCCCTTATTTATTACTTATAAGTTCTATTATTCTTTCGGTTGCTTTTCCATCAAGATTTGGGAAGTTGTCTCTATTAAAGCTTTGAATCATATCTAAAGAAAATTCTTCCTCATTAATAATATCTATTACTTCCTTGCTATTTCTGGCTATGGGTCCGGGAACATAGCTTACATAATCATTATAAAATCCTCGCCCACTGCTTGTAAAATCATCCAAATCATAGGCAAAGAAGATCATGGGCTTTTTGGTAATGCAAAACTCGAATATTATAGAGGAATAATCGGTTATCAATAAATCCGAAGCCATCATAAGTAATGAAAGGCTTCTTTCACCGGATAAATCGCATACATTATCTATATGTAGCTTCTGCGCCATTCGGGCTACATATGGATGTAATCTTAGACCGAGTATATAGTTCATTGGCAGCTTTCTGGCCATTTCCTCCACATGTTTTAATACCGCATCAGAGCCAAGATTCATGTCCCTAAAAGTCGGAGCATATAATATCAGCTTCTTTTCCATAGGTAAATTATATTTTTCATATATAATATTTTTCTCTGCATTAGTCTTATCTCGATTAATTCTCTGCATTCGATTAAAGATGTCATCGGTTTTAGGAAGACCTACCGGATATACCCTATCAAGGTCAACACCAAAAACCTTGGCATAGAGCTTGGCGGTTTGCTTATTGTTTACAATCAAATGGGTAATATTTCGATTTGCCCTTTTTTCTAGCACCTTTAATCTTCCGCTATTAACATCCTGACCGAATTTCTTAATAGTTCCCGTACCGTGCCATAGCTGTATGACCTTAACATTTCCTTTTATACGAATATATGCCATGGGTAAGAACACATTATCCATCAGGATTATTTTCGACCTTGCCATATGGTAAGGCTTTATAAAGAAAAATGACAATAGCTTTCTTACATCCTTAAGACTCTTAACAGACTCTGTTTCTGATTTCGTAATATAGCTAAAGTTATAACCCCTCTTAAGCCTTTTAAGCTCACTAACAAGAAGGCTTACATTGCCATCCTCCCCATCATCATGAGTCATAATACATAATACCCTTTTATCATTTAAGGGAAACAGACAGCTAATATAATAAATTGATGCAAATATTAAATATCCTATTGTCTTAATCATAATCAAGGACTCCTTTTTGGTGCCAGGCACCGTGCCTGGTACCATTTTATTTACATATCAAATCTATTATTTTACCGGATGCATTACCGTCGTCTGCATGATTGTATTTAGTAATAAATGCTTCATACCTCTCCTTATAGAGGTCATAATCATATTCCTTTATAGACTGTATAAGCGTCTGAGTTGTCTCTACCACAGGGCCCGGTGCTTCCTTCATAAAATCAAAATAAAAGCCTCTTAGTGTATCCTTATATTCGCAAAGGTCATAGCAATAAAACAACATAGGCCTTTTTAGTATACTATAGTCGAACATTACCGAGGAATAGTCGGTTACCAATATATCTGAGGCGAGATATAAAAGCGAGATGTCATAGCTCTTATCATAGGTATATACAAATCCTTCATAAGCAGACCAGTCGATTTTATCCTGTATCAGATAATGATACTTCACAACCCATACAGTATCCTCTTTCAGCTCTTTCATCAGTAGCATAAAATCAAGTCCTGTATTAAATTTGTAAATACCATTGCTATAAAATTCATTGTCCCTCCAAGTAGGGGCATAAAGAATTATTCTTTTGTCCTGCGGAAGTCCTAGCATTTCTTTGATTTTATATATCTCTTCCTTCTTATTCTTCCTAAAAAGAATATCATTTCTGGGATAGCCTATCTCCAAAATCTCTTTCTTGAATCCAAATGCCTTTTTAAAAATCTCAGTTGAATAATTATTTTGAGAGATTAAATAATCCCAGGTCTGTACATTATCATAAAAATTTCTTTTATAATCCTCCAGGCTTGTCTCGCCGGACATATATACCGCATCCAGATCCAAAGCCAGCTTCTTTAGAGGAGTCCCGTGCCAGGTCTGTATGTAAATGGTCTCTTCACGCTTAATAATATATTTTGGAAATCTTGTGTCACTAATCCAGATCCCAGCTATGGCAAAAAAATAAAAATACCGGAAGCGGTTTTTCTTAATCTTCTTAGCCGATCCCGGTATGTTGGTCTTCATGTCCTCAAGTATGAAATAACAGCGATACTTCTTGTCAAGACTAAGGCGCAACATTTCCTCATAGATCGCTTTTGGATTTCCTGTATAATTTCTACCCACATTACTTTCAAAAAGTATAATTCTATGATTTATAGGCAGCACCTTAGTTAATAGCTTATAGAAGGGTAAAACCAACTGTTTAAGTATATTCATACCTCTGCCCTACCTTTCATAATCTGGTTGCCATATATTATTTGTGAAGATCAACCTTTATCTTTGTGGTTGATATGCCCTCTGTTCTGGGTAGATATATTACCTCACAATAATCCTTTAGAAAATCGAACTTGCCCTCCCAATCATTGCCCATAACGAACACATCCACGTCATTATCAACTACATCCTGTATTTTCTGCTCCCAGGTGTATTCCGGTAACACTTCATCCACATACTTTATAGCTTCTAGTATAATCTTTCGATCATCATAGCTATGATAAGCCTTCTTATTTTTAATAGCATTAAACTCATCGGTTGACAATACCACTATCAAGTAGTCTCCCAGCTCTCTGGCTCTTCTTAATAAATTAATGTGACCTACATGCAAAAGATCATATGTCCCGTAAGTGATAACCTTCTTCATTCCATCTTTATTCTCTTTCTTAAGAGAATCTCCTCCTTGTCCTAAAACTATTTATTAATTGACCGATTCTTTTACTTCTTCTGTAACTTTTTCTATAACTTCTTCTTTTATATCTTCATTTACTTCTTCTTTTAACGCTTCTTTTACTGTTACTTCGCCTGTCTCTTGAACTGCTGCCTTTTTCTTTTTTTTCTTCTTTTTAGCCTTTTTAAGAATCTTCTCAGTTTCTACGTATTTTTCCTCATAGAGAGTGCAGACATTTTCTACAGGTCCGTCAGCAACCAAGATACCCTTGTCAAGAATTATTGCTCGGCTACAGATTCTTCTTATCTGTTCAATAGAATGCGATACGAATAGTACCGTTACCCCTCTTTCAAACATATCGAGTATTCTTTTCTCACTCTTTTTTCTAAATTTTGCATCTCCAACGGATAGAACCTCATCAAGTATAAGTATCTCAGGATCCATTATGGTTGCAATAGAAAAACCCAGCCTGGCCTTCATACCGGATGAATAATTCTTTACAGGTACATTAATAAAATCTCCAAGCTCTGAAAATTCGACTATTTCATTATATTTATCATTTATAAATTCTTTAGGATAACCCAGTACAGCTCCATAGAGATAGATGTTTTCTACTCCGGTATACTGAGGGTCAAAGCCTGCACCAAGTTCCAAAAGAGGTACAATCTTTCCCTTTATCTGCAGCTCACCCTCTGAAGCTTTTAATACACCTGCTATTATCTTTAAGAGCGTACTTTTCCCCGCACCGTTAAGACCGAGGATTCCGAGACGATCACCCTTATTTACCTTAAAGGATATATCCTTAAGAGCCCAGAATTCTTGATATCTTATTTCATTTTTTAATAATTTAATAAAGTATTCCTTTAAATTATCAACCTTCTTTTCCATTAGGTTGAACCTCATGCCGATGTTATCAACCTTTATTACCTCTTTACTCACAATATCCTCCATCTTCAAAGCTACTATAGAATCAGCATATCTCCGAATTAACTTAAATATTCAGTATGAATTTATCCTGCTTCCTATAAAACAATATAATACCAATAATGAGAGAAGCAAAGCTATATCCAACTGAAATCATTAATGCATTTATGTCAAGGGGGCTTCCATAAACACTATTTCTGAAATTGACAATAATATGATAAATAGGATTAAAGTTAAAAATCCATTGTGCTGGTACAGTGCTAGCATCATAAAATATGGCAGCAGTATACATAATCAACATTAGAACAACACTCCATAAATATTCCATATCCCTAAAGAATACCGCCAGAGTTGCTAAAATCAAACCCATACCAAGACAAAGTACCAAAAGTAAAATTAAGGGTATAAATGCATTAAATATATATTTTGTCGGATATACCTTAAATACAAACATAGCACCAAACAATACAAGCATCGAAATTAGAAAAATAATATAGTTTGATAAAACATCAGATAAGGGATAGATATATTTAGGAACATATACCTTCTTTATCATGCCGCTATTAGAGCGGATAGATTTCATGGCTTGTTTAGTTGCCTGCGAAAAGAGTGAATACAAAAGTCTACCTGTCAAGATATATACAGGGAAAGTGGTGTCCGATTTTTTCCTAAGGCTTGAAAAAACCAATGTCAATACTACTGTTGTAAGAATCGGCTCTAAAAGCGTCCATAATATACCAAGATAGGAACGCCTGTATTTTAATTTTATATTCTTTTTGGTTAGCTCAAATAAAAGATACCTGTACTTTTTAAAATTTTTAAATACTCTCTCCATTTTTTCTCCATCTAAATTAATTATTAAGCAGATTATACTCGAAGTCTTCGACTCATCTAAATACTGATTCTACCACTTTTTTCGATGCCTGTCCATCTTCCCAACCACAAAATCTGTTATAAAACTCCTCATACCTTTCTCTATAACGCTCTTT
>SHOH01000164.1:1244-5031 GCA_004294845.1 Anaerolineaceae bacterium | reverse complement strand
ATCCACCTCTCATCCTAGATTATTTTACCATAGAGCGATTTCCTAATCAACGCGAATATGCAGATTAGTCCATGGAAAACAGCACATTTTATATGACATGATACTTATGTCATAATAAAATGGGTTGTTTAACATGGATAAGAGTAACGCGAGCGAGAAAGTCGAAGACTTTCGAGTCTAATCTGCAAATATACGCGAATATGCAGATTAGTCCAAGTCAAAAACACATTTTATATGACATGCTATATATGTTATAATATCCATGATAATTTCATAAGCAGATTGGAGATATTGTATGATTAGGATAAATAATAGTATAAAAAAGACGGTACTTGTAACCGGATCTTCTAGAGGTATCGGAAAAGCTATCGCTTACAAATTTGCACAAGAAGGTTATAATGTTGTAATTAACGGAGCTAAGAATAAAGATAGTTTGCAACAAGCAAAGACCGAAATTGAGAATTATCAGGTTTCTTGCTTAGCATACCTTGGAGATATGGGAGATTATAATAAGGCCCAAGAATTATTCTTACTTATCAAAGAACAATTCGGCAGATTAGATGTTCTGGTTAACAATGCAGGCATATCCTATATAGGCCTTCTTACAGAAATGTCTTTGGAGGACTGGAATAGAGTTATTGCAACAAATCTAACTTCTTTGTACAATTGCTGCTCACTGGCCGTTCCTGATATGGTTAGAGAAAAAAGTGGTAAGATTATCAATATATCCTCTGTCTGGGGAAATGTCGGTGCATCCTGCGAGGTAGCTTATTCGGCTTCTAAGGGAGGAATGAATGCATTTACAAAAGCTCTTGCTAAGGAGCTTGCACCCAGCAATATTCAGGTCAACGCCATAGCCTGTGGTGCTATCGATACCGATATGAATCATTTCCTAACAAATGAGGAACTATTAGAGCTTACCACCGAAATTCCTTCCGGTAGATTGGGTGGTGCCCAAGAGGTGGCAGACCTTGTCTACTATCTTACTAAAAATGAATATCTCACCGGTCAAGTGATTGGACTGGACGGTGGCTGGATTTAATGGTGCCTGACACCAAGATACTCTACCCAGGCATCATAGATATCCTGTTCATCGGCTCCAAAGGCAGCTTTATAGTCTCCAGTTTTGGCAAATTCCCTGATACTATCCCAGGAATATGTATCATTGAGATACTCAATATAGGTATAAGAATAAGCATACCCATTGAAATTGGTGAATTTAACCGGAGCTGTAAGTCCTTTAATCTGTGTCTGCTCTAAGGTGGGTATGGTTCCATATCCCCTTATATCTCCGGGGTTTTGTCCTGATAGATACCCCGCCAAGCCGTTGTCTACCCAATAGGTCATATTATCATTAAGAATATGATTATATGCATGAACAATTTCATGGAGGACAGCATTCTTATTGTTCTCATAGTCATGCACCTTGCCGGGATTAGCAGGTGATGTTAGGAGTACATCTGTACCAATATTGTCACCGATATACCAATCTAAACCCAAAGCGAGTGCGATAAATCCATATTTCTTACTTTGCATGGTCTTCTGATTGTCATATATGTAGATGCGTATATCCTGCTTCTCTGAAAGTCCCAGGAGCTCTGCCAGCTCTTTTGCTCTTTCATCTGCCAGCTCAAATGTATCCCTTGCCGCTTCCTTCTCCTTTTCATAATATACATTCACCCAATCACCTACAAATACACTCATCTTTGCATTAGCAAGGCTTAATTTAGGTGTAAAATTAATTATTACCAAAAGTATCAACACCCCGATAATACCTGCCAATATTATAAATACCCTTCTACGCTTCATAATTACAACATTCTCCCCCTAAAATGATTATTTATTTTCATATATTCCATTATCATATACATATATATTCCTATACTTCCCTCCATTAATACTGATGGCTTCTGATACTCCTGCGCACTTTCCGGAGGCTATCAATGAATCACACCATGCAAGTAACCAAATGACACAGATATATTCAGCTCCCCTATGCCAGCCATCCATGCTTCTCTCATTTCTTTTCTGGAACAGATATTCCCCTTCCTTTACAGTATAACGTACTTGATCGAAGCTTTTTAACCTATCTCCAAATTCCTCTTTCATAACCTTCCAAATCTCTTGATCCTCTGTTGATAAATATATATAATCGTAATCCTTCCACTTTCCGTCAATCTCTTTAATTTTATTAATTACTGTATACACATCGGCTTGTACGCTTTCATGTTTCGGTTTATTTCTTGTATAATCAGTTCCCCTTATTAATACACCAAGTGTTTTACTATTGTCTATTATGAGCTCGCTGGTATTATCCTTAATATATTGCATTATTTTACTGCTATATGGAATGTTTCCGTCAAATTTCAGGTTACCCTTAGATATAATATTCATAATGTATAAATCCATAGCCATTATGAATGTTAACGGAGATAATGTGACATTTTTACTGCGATATACCTCCTCTAGCTGATACCCTGATGGCTGCGCATAAAACTTATCCCATATATTATCTCCTTCATAATCACTATAGAAGGAATCCGTGGATGCTGACAAATCTATAAGAGGAATATATCCTCTTGAAGCAGCAAAATTTGCCAAGGCAAGGCATTTATTCTTTATTGCAAACAAACCCTCAAGCTTAAATTTAGTTCGTATAACATAGAAATGTTTATCGGGATTTGCCCCGCCAAAGCTTTTTTTATTTGACATTCCAAATATAATATTCATAACTTCATCACAGGAGAATATTCCGCTCTTATACCGCTCTACAGTTCTCTCATGTGACTCGCTTGTAGCAAGAAAATCTTTTACATGCAATACTTTACCTTCTATAAAGCGACTGCTAATCTCTTCTGTACTACTATCAGATATAAAGATTATATCAGCACCATCTGTTTTTGGCACAAATACTTGGTATTCATCCCAGCCATCTCCGATTAATATAATTCTGCCCTTGAATTTTTTACTAGAAGCCTTAAATATTTCATAGGTATATTCATTTAATTCATGTAAGCATATACAATCATAAGTCTCAAGAAAACTATAATCAGCCGGGCCTTCCATATTATATTCATGATAATAAAATGTTTTCTTGTATCCGAATAAACTGACGAATTCCCCTTTATCATTAACAACAGGTACGATCATTCCCTCTTTTATAATTCCAGAAGCTGTTTGAAATGATTTATCATCATGCTTAATATATATCGGAGTGCATTCTCCCTGATATAAGACGTCGTTATATGTAATATGCTTTATAGCTTTACCGTCTTGATACTGTATAATAATATCATTTCTACGCCCATCCAGAAAAAAGCTTAAAAGCTCTCCCCTGCTCATATGGATGTCGCCTTCAATGTTGTATATCTCACCCGTTAATGATACCACCATAAATCTATATCCTCCTGATATTACTTAGATACTATTATATTAGATTCAGTCTTGATAAAAGCTCGAATACACCAATTGCTGTTAAGTATAGAGCTGAGATAACCAGAAGAACCAGAGCAAGCCATGAAGTCTTCTTCTCTTCAGCAGACTCTTCTATAATATCGTCTGATTTAGGTTCAACCTTTAGGCATCTTAATAGTATAAGAGATATGAAAAGACCTGTTATGGACAGAATATGGAACCAGGACGGCAGCTCACGGTTAGAATAGGTGGCAAAGCCTAATATTGGGATACATTTCCTATTCGATACAAGTTTATCATATGCAACTGCATAGTTCAAATAAAATATAAGGGAGACGAATATCATAACTCACAAATAACTTTTGTGGCTAAC
>SHOH01000164.1:0-1144 GCA_004294845.1 Anaerolineaceae bacterium | reverse complement strand
TCGAAGTATAAAAAACGCCCTTGGAAAGTAAACTTTCCTGGGCGTTTGTGTATACTTCGAATTCGCAAGTAAATGCTTATCTCTTTGAAAATTGAGGTGCTCTTCTTGCTGCCTTTAAGCCGTACTTCTTTCTTTCCTTCATACGAGGGTCTCTTGTTAAGAAGCCTGCTTTCTTTAATGCGGGACGGTAGTCCGCATCTGCCTGTAATAAGGCTCTGGATATACCATGGCGGATAGCTCCTGCCTGGCCTGTAAATCCACCGCCTCTGACATTTACCATTACATCGAACTTATCCAAGGTTTCTGTCAATGCTAGAGGTTGACGAACTATAACCTTTAATGTATCTAAACCAAAATAGTTATCCATATCTCTTTTATTTATAGTAATCTTACCTTTTCCGGGTAATAGATATACTCTGGCAATACTGCTTTTTCTTCTTCCTGTTCCGTAATATCTTGCCTTAGCCATCTTATTTCCTCCTTTCAACCTTCCTATTAATATTTAATCTCTAATGCTTCCGGCTTCTGAGCTGCATGAGGATGCTCAGGTCCTGCATATACATGTAATTTCTTCAGCATGGATCTTCCTAAAGGTCCTTTTGGAAGCATTCCTTTTACTGCAAGGGTAATTACATCTGCCGGCTTCTTAGCCATCATTTCGGACAATTTTGTTTCCCTAACGCCGCCAACATGACCGGAGTGGTTGAAATATGTCTTTTGTTCTAATTTATTTCCTGTTACTTTAATTTTGTCTGCATTTACTATTATTACGTTATCACCTGTATCAATGAAAGGTGTGTAAATAGGCTTATTCTTACCTCTTAATACTTTAGCAATCTCGGATGAGAGACGGCCTAATGTATGTTCTGTAGCATCAACTACGTACCATTTCTTCTCTATCGTCGACGGACTAGCCATAAAACTCTTCATGGGTTTTCCTCCTTATGAAAATGTGTTTACTTATTTTCAATCAAAATCGCAGCATATAATCTTTTGCTGCATAAATTAATATATTATACGCTCCAAAACACCTTCAACCGGGGCTGTGGCAAAAGTATTTTATCACGTCACATTTCTGTATTATATTACATGTTACCGGGTGTGTCAAGGAATTTCCGAAATATAATCACCTAAATTTCCTATA
>SHOH01000028.1:25675-28439 GCA_004294845.1 Anaerolineaceae bacterium | reverse complement strand
ATAAAAAAACACCCTGGTATCCAGAGTGTTTTAACTAACATAAGAGTTGCTCGTAAAGTGAGTCACTTGATGTTTAAGCTTATTTACCAATCAAGGTTAAGTACAACCGAGAGCACAATAAATAATGTAGCAAGTATTTTCGTTGATCTCACAATCATTCCTTCAGCAGAACGTCCTTTATTCTTACTCCAGTAAGATTCGGAAGCGCCGGTCAATGCTCCGGACAAACCGGATGATTTCCCTTCCTGCTTTAATACGATAAATACTAACACCGCACAAATACCAACATATACTATTTGAACTATAGCTCTTAAAACTTCCACGTCAATCCTCCATTCCACCGAAAAACACTATTGCTATTTTATCATATTATGTTTCTAATTTCAACCTGTTTTTTTCTTGAGCTATAAAAGCCTAGCAAATCGCATTATTTCTTAATTAAGAGAGATTTTCCGGTCATCTCATCAGGCTTTTTCATACCCATCATATCAATCATGGTGGGGACTATATCAGCCAGGCGCCCGCCTTCTGCCAAGGTATAATCCTTATCAAAATTAATCAATATAAATGGTACAGGATTCGTTGTATGTGCGGTAAATGGCTCGTTTGTATTATAATCTAACAGCTGTTCAGCATTTCCGTGGTCCGCACAGAGAAACATCTGTCCATCTACTGATAGGAGCGCTTCCACAGCCATACCAACACATTCATCAACCGCTTCAACAGCCTTAACCGCGGCTTCCAATATACCGGTATGTCCGACCATGTCGGGATTTGCAAAGTTACAAATAATCACATCATATTCATTGGATTTTATTGCTTCAACCAAGTTTTCTGCTACCTTGTATACACTCATTTCAGGCTGAAGATCATAGGTTGCAACCTTAGGAGAATTAACAAGAATTCTTTCCTCACCAACATTTGGCACCTCAACGCCTGCATTAAAGAAGAATGTAACATGAGCATATTTTTCAGTCTCTGCAAGTCTAAGCTGTGTCATTTTGTGCTCTGCCAAGAACCTACCAAAGGTATTATCTATAGATACCTTATGGAAGGCCACCAGCTTATTAGGTATGGTTATATCATATTCAGAGAAGCATACATATGTTAGATTCATTCTCTCCTTGCCACGATCAAAACCTTTAAAATCGTCGATACAGAAAGCTCTTGTGATTTCTCTTGCCCGGTCAGGTCTGAAGTTATAAAAGATAACTGAATCATTGTCTTTAACGGTTGCTACAGGTTTCCCATCCTCTATTACTACAGCAGGTACTACGAACTCATCATAGACCTCCTTATCGTAGGAATTCTGTACAGCAACAACTCCGCTTTCTGCCCTATCTCCTTCACCGTATACCATGGCACGATATGCCTTCTCTACACGATCCCAGCGATTATCTCTGTCCATTACATAGTAGCGCCCCATGACAGTGGCTATTTTACCCACGCCAAGCATTCTCATCTTCTCTCCAAGCTCTTCTATAAAGCCCTTGCCGGAAGCCGGTGGTGTGTCTCTACCATCTAAGAATGCATGAACATAGACATTCTCAATTCCATTGCGTTTGGCAAGTTCCAATAATCCATACAAATGTGTATTGTGGCTGTGTACACCACCATCAGATAGCAAGCCAAACAAATGTAAATCCGAACTATGTCTCTTACAGTTATCTATTGCTGCAAGCAGTGCAGCATTTTCAAAGAATGTACCGTCTTGGATTTCCTTGGTAATCCTGGTCAACTCCTGATATACTATTCTGCCCGCACCTATATTGATATGACCTACCTCGGAATTACCCATCTGTCCTTCCGGCAGTCCTACCGCCATACCACTTGCATTGCCCTTTACAAATGGATAATCCTCCATTAGACCGTCAATAACCGGTGTATTAGCAATGGCTATTGCATTGGCTTCCTTTCTGTCATTAAGTCCGAAGCCATCTAATACCAATAATACTGTTGGTTTTTTACTCATGTTTACCTCTTTCTAACGCCTATATTACTTAGTTCATCGTCTATTTGTAGTTTACGATCTTTCCAAAATCAGCCTTCAAGCTTGCACCGCCTACCAAACCACCGTCTATATTAGCTTGGCTAAAAAGCTCATTTGCACTGGATGCACTGACGCTTCCGCCGTACTGAATACGAATAATCTCTGCTGTAGCTTCATCATATATTTCGGCTATGCAATCACGAATTGCTTTACATACCTCTTCAGCCTGCTGGGAGGTAGCTACCTTTCCGGTACCTATAGCCCAGATTGGCTCATATGCTATAACAGATTTAATTGCATCTTCCTTTGTAACATTAAGAAAAGCAATCTTAATCTGCTGGCGAACAAAATCTATAGTAATCCCTTGTTCTCTCTGTGTTAATGACTCTCCACAGCAGATAATAGGAGTAAGTCCATGCTCAAATGCTTTTAATACCTTTTTATTTACTGTCTCATCGGTCTCAGCAAAATATTCTCTTCTTTCTGAATGGCCGATGATTACATATTCCACACCAATCTCAGTTAACATATTAGGAGCTATTTCACCGGTGTAAGCACCGTTCTCTTCATAATACATATTTTGCGCGCCAATCTTTATATTAGTTCCCTTAACCGCCTCAACGGCAGGAATTAAGCTGATTGCAGGAACACAAAATACCACATCGGCTTCCTCAGTAGCCACCAGTGGCTTCAACTCATTAATTAATTGTACTGCCTCACTAGGTGTCTTATTCATTTTCCAGTTGCCTGCTATAATTTTTCTACGCATTTGAT
>SHOH01000028.1:22972-25575 GCA_004294845.1 Anaerolineaceae bacterium | reverse complement strand
AAGATTTTATTATTTTTTAAAACTTACAACGGAGGTTTTACCTCCAATATATTCATATTTATTAAATTGTAGCAAGCTTTCCCGAAAAATACAATACTCAATCAGGAGAAGCTTGCTACTAATACTTTATTTTGGTGCAAATCGGTGACTGCAAATCGGTGTCAGGTACGGTTCTATTTGGTGCCTGGCACCAAATTAAATGCTTATTTATCGTTTGCTGCTACTACTCCGGGAAGATCCTTACCTTCTAGGAATTCCAGAGATGCGCCGCCACCTGTAGAGATATGGGTCATCTTATCACCAAATCCAAGCTGATTAACGGCTGCTGCCGAATCTCCTCCACCGATGATGGTAGTGGCATCTATATCAGCAAGTGCTTTAGCTACAGCCATAGTACCTTTGGCGAAATTAGGCATTTCAAATACACCCATTGGTCCATTCCAAACCACTGTCTTAGCATCTTTTATTGCATCGGCAAATAGTTTGGAAGTCTCCTCACCTATATCAAGTCCCTGCCAATCAGACTCTATTTCACCACGCTTAACGGTCTTATACTCTGTATCATTGGAGAACTCTTTAGCAACGACTGTATCTACAGGGATTAATAGCTGAACACCTTTTTTTTCTGCCTTTTCCAACATTTCATTGGCATAATCCAGGTAATCGGCTTCCAATAAGGACTTGCCCACTTCTTCACCCTGTGCCTTCATGAAGGTATAGGCCATGCCTCCGCCTATTATTAAGGTATCCACCTTATCCAATAGATTATTAATTACAGAGATTTTACTAGAAACTTTAGAGCCACCTAATATAGCTACAAATGGTCTCTCGGGATTATTTACTGCATTACCTAAGAACTCGATTTCCTTCTGCATGAGATATCCTACAACTGCAGTTTCAACGAACTTTGTAACGCCTACATTGGAGCAATGAGCTCTATGAGCAGTACCGAATGCATCATTTACAAATACATCACATAAGGAAGCAAGTTCTTCGCTAAATGTGTCTATGTTCTTTGTTTCCTCTTCCCTATAGCGGGTATTCTCTAAAAGAACTACATCTCCTTCCTTCATAGCTGCTACAGCAGCCTTTGCATTCTCGCCAACAACATTATCATCCTTTGCAAATTTTACTTCTTTACCTAACACCTCTGTTAATCTTACTGCTACAGGAGCAAGTGATAGCTCTGGCTTAGGGGTTCCTTTAGGTTTGCCCAAATGAGAACAAAGTATAACTTTCCCTCCATCATTGATCAGCTTCTTAATTGTTGGAAGCGCTTCTACAATACGTATATCATCTGTGATTTTACCCTCTTGTAAGGGAACATTAAAATCACATCTTACAAGAACCCGTTTACCTTTTACATTAATATCATCAACTGTCTTTTTATTCAGCATTATGTGTATACTCCTTTCATATCTATATATATTTATGATTAATCTCTTAATTATTCTTCATTTATCTTATAGAAAGCTAATCCTATGCGATAAAAAGGATCCGGTCCAAAAAGACCGGACCCATCATGGATCAATTAGCAAAATTTAAGCTAGTTCATTAAGATATTTGATTGTTCTTACCATGTTACTGGTGTATGAATTCTCATTGTCATACCATGCTACAACCTTTACTAAGCTCTTACCATCCTCAAGATCCATAACCACGGTCTGAGTAGCATCAAAGATTGAACCATAGGTGCTTCCGATTATGTCTGATGATACAATCTCATCCTCTGTATATCCGTAGGATGCATCAGCTGCTGCCTTCATAGCTGCATTAACTTCATCAGCGGTTACCTTCTTATTACATACTGCTGTTAAGATTGTTGAGGATCCTGTAGGTACAGGAACTCTCTGTGCAGCACCGGCAAGCTTGCCAGCTAATTCAGGTATAACCAGACCGATTGCTTTAGCAGCACCGGTGGAGTTAGGAACAATATTAACTGCAGCTGCTCTGGCTCTTCTAAGATCTCCCTTTCTATGAGGGCCATCTAATGTCATCTGATCACCGGTATAAGCATGAATTGTCATCATATAACCCTGATCAATCGGAGCAAGCTTATTCAAGGTATCAGCCATAGGAGCAAGGCAATTTGTTGTGCAGGATGCAGCTGAAATAATTGTGTCGGATGCCTTTAATATATTCTCATTAACACCGAATACAACCGTAGGAAGGTCATTTCCTGCAGGTGCGGATATAACAACCTTCTTAGCGCCGGCATCAATATGTGCCTGTGATTTTGCTTTGGAAGCAAAGAAACCTGTACACTCAAGTACAACATCAACATTTAACTCTTTCCAAGGTAATTTGGAAGGATCAGCTTCGCTGTAAATTCTGATTTCTTTCCCATCAACAACGATAGAATTCTCTTTTGCAACAACTGTATCAGCCTTTGCATATCTACCCTGTGCGGAATCGTATTTTAATAAGTGTGCTAACATTTTAGCATCTGTTAAATCATTAAGAGCTACTATCTCATAACCTTCTGCACCGAACATCTGTCTGAAAGCAAGACGGCCGATACGTCCAAAACCATTAATTGCTACTTTTACTGCCATAATAATTCCTCCTATTTTTAATTTACTATTACTGCCGAGGCAGTAATT
>SHOH01000028.1:12232-22872 GCA_004294845.1 Anaerolineaceae bacterium | reverse complement strand
TTTATCAAGAAAAAACATGCCAGGAGATCACTGTTTGTCAATTTTTTCTCAATCATAATTTTACACAATAACATTCAAAATATCAAGGGTTTACTAAGTTTTTTATGGAATATTATGATATTAGTTATATTTCAGGTGTTTATGAGGTGTTTTTTGTGCATTATTATATTTGATGAATTTACTTTGAAAGTTCGCTTTCTACAAAGTTTGCTATATTCAGGGAATGATCGGATATCCTTTCAAGATTTATCAAAGCATCTATAAAGATTACACCATTCTCAGTAGAACAGAGTCCTTGTGACAGCCTATCGATATGCTTCTGTCTCAATTCATCCTTGAGCTTGTCAACTGTTTTTTCCATCTCTTCTACTTTGCATATATAATCCTTATTCTCAGTCTCTCTGGCTTTTATAGCATAATTAAAGGATTCCACAGCAATACTACAGATTTCTTTAAGCTCCGCATATGCCTCATCTGAAAGATGAAGCTCATTAGTAACCTTCTCTATTGCTAACTCTGCAAGGTTGTCCGCGTGATCCCCAACTCTTTCTATATTTGAAACTGTATGAAAGAGGTTATTTACTATTTTTTTGTTCCTATCAGTTAAGGAAAGATTATTAATTTTAACTAAATATTCATTAATGACTTTTTGATGGGCATCAATTACCTTCTCTACCTCAAAAACCTTTCTTGCCTTCTCTTCATTATTATCAAGTAAAGCCTCTATCGCTTCTCTTGCATTGTTAAGTGTGATTTCACCCATGTGAACCACCTCTTTAACTGCATTTTGTACAGCAAATGAGGGACTTTCAAGAATACGCTCATCTAGATGACGGAGTGTAATCTGAATCTCATCCGTACCAATCTCAATTTTAGAATCATCAATAAATAACCCTGATAGCTTAACCAGCAAATTAGCGAAGGGGAACAGGACAATAGTGTTTGTCAAATTAAATACTGTATGGAATATTGAAATCTGTGTACTATTGATCCCTGAGACAGCAAAATTCGGTTGAAATCTAAAAAGAACATACATAACTGTACCAAATAATATGGCTCCTATAACATTAAAGGATAGATGTATAAATGCAGCACGTTTAGCTGTCTTACTGGCACCAATACTTGATAGTATTGCTGTTATACAGGTACCGATATTCTGACCTAGGGTAATGAATATTGCCGACTGCCAGTTCACTACTCCAGCCATAGCCAATGTCTGTAAGATACCTACTGATGCAGATGAGCTTTGAATAATAGCTGTTACGACAGTACCGGTTAATATACCCAATAAGGGATTATTTCCAAGTAGTATAAAAGCTTGCTTAAAAACAGAATCTTCTGCCTGCGCAAAAGGCTTAATTACATCTGACATAAACTTTAATCCGATAAATAAAAGACCAAGACCGATGATAATATCTGCCACATTCCGCTTTGACTTACTCTTACATATCAATGTTACAAATGCGCCTATTGCTATCAGAATCGGAGCAAAAAAGTCAGGTTTTAGAAGTGTACTCCACTCACCCATTGAAACCAGCCAAGCTGTTACTGTGGTTCCCACATTAGCTCCCATTATAACTCCGGTAGCTTGGACAAGATTCATAATACCTGCATTTACAAAACCCACAACCATAACAGTAGTCGCTGATGAACTTTGTATGATACTTGTTACTACTAATCCGACTATAGCAGCCATTAAACGGTTATTTGTAATATATCCCAGTAACCGCTTTAGTTTATTTCCTGCCGACTTTTGTAGTCCGTCCCCCATCATGTTCATTCCATATAGGAACATGCCTAAGCCTCCGGCAAAAACAAATATCGCCTCTAACAGTTCTAGTGTTTTCATCTTTCCTCCTATTATTCCTATGTGATTTTTAGCATACCAAATAAGAATAACATATTTTAAATTGTTCGTAAATCATTTTTATTATTATTATTTACTATATTATTTACATTACATTAATGTATTTATTACTTTGCTAACATAATTATAGGATAGAAAAAAGTTCGCCACTTATTGACGAACTCAAAATGAGAGAACCATCTGCTTTAAAGCCAGCCGGTTCCCTCAATCTTATATTCATTTAAACTATCTATGTTCTGAATTTATATTCAAGCCTTATCTTGTCAGCAATTAATGCTACAAACTCGGAATTTGTAGGTTTACCTTTACCGTTACTTACTGTATATCCGAATAGCTCATCTATTGTATCCATCTTTCCTCTGCTCCAAGCAACTTCTATAGCGTGACGAATAGCTCTTTCAACCCTACTTGGTGTCGTCTTGTGACGTTTTGCTATGGATGGGTAAAGCAACTTTGTTATGGAATTTAGCATCTCGACATCGTTAACCGACATCATTATTGCATCTCTTAAGTACTGATATCCTTTGATATGTGCAGGAACCCCGATCTCGTGTATTATACTTGTAACATCGGTTTCCAGATTTCTCTCCATATAAGTACTCTTATTCTCATATGCGCTTACCCGATGGTTATTTGTCAGTTTATTATGATAATCACCTTTTATCTGCTTAATCCTTGAAAGAACCACATTACTATCAAAGGGTTTCATGATGTAATAATTAGCTCCCAATTCAAATGCGCTTTCTGTAACTCCTTCTTGTCCTATTGCGGTAATGACAATAAAAGAAGGATTCTTTTTAAACTCGGAATCCCTTCTAATCTTCTCCATAACACCGAGCCCGTCCAACTTTGGCATAATTAAATCTAATAAAACCACATCCGGTTTTGTCTCTTTAATCATGTCCAGTGCATCCAATCCATTTTCTGATTTACCTACCACTTCGATATCACCGTCTTCTTTCAAAATATCTTCTAGTAGATTCACCATCCTTTCATTATCATCGACGATAGCCACATTGATTTTACTCATACTTGCTTCCCAACCTCCATTATTTATTTATTTTCTTCTCCGTTTAATAGTTCCTTTCCCCTTCCATCTTATGTTTTTGTGATGATAATAAAATAAACTTCACATTATGTGATGTTTCGTAACTATATTTCGTCTTTCATGTTGTTTATTAGATTAATTATATCCTTAAGCTTAAAATGAGTCAATAATTTTCGCAATAGAAATATTACCAAATAATCCCTTCATTATTGCGTCCTTATTATTAATATCTTACATTTTTAGCCGTAATAGCCCATATTAGCCTACATTAACCTATTTTTCTACAAAACATGATATTAAATTGTAAGGGGATATACAGTAATTAATGTAAATTATTACCATACAAAAATTATAGCTACTCCCCTACAAAGATTCAATTCTTTCTTGTCGCACCATTCGACAGTACTTATTAATAGAGTAACAGAAATAAATCTTTACCCACAATATTTTGTATAAGAGTATATAATTTACTACTAAAATGTTGTTGTAGGAATGAAAACTTCATGGTTTTTTATATTATTTCGTCGACTTCTTTTTATAACAAAACATTTGCTTATTCTAATTTATTTACCATGTTTTCAATAAATGTACCGTAACCTTTAGTTGAATCCTGTATAAATACATGCGTTACAGCACCTATTATCTTATTATTTTGGATAATAGGGCTACCGCTCATTCCTTGAACTATACCACCGGTAATATTTAGCAAGCGTTCATCCGTAATCTTAATTACTAAACCTTTACTATGATTTGAGTTACTCATATCAATTTTTTGTATATCAATTTCATAATCAATTATGTCGCCATTCACCATACAACGTATATAGGCTTTACCAATCTTAACCTCCTGCTTGAATCCTATCTTTAATGGTTCAAATTCATCCTTAAGCTTGTACTTGCGATTCACATCTCCAAATATACCCTGCGAGGTATTATCTGTTATGCTACCAATTCTATTTTTTTCATTTTGTCTAATTATTCCAATTATTTCTCCGGGCTCTCCCTCCTTGCCCTTCACTATGGATATTATCTGTGCATCATAAATAGTACCCTTATCAATTTCCATTAAGCGTCCAGTATCGATATCGGTTATGCCATGCCCCAATGCTCCAAAATGTCCGGTTGTTGATATAAAGGTTAAAGTTCCAATTCCTTGTGTGTCATCTCTTATCCATGTTCCTATCTGATAAACTCCGCTTGCTGCCTTAACAGGTGTGATCCTTGTTGTTATGATTTCACCATTACGACGAACTGTAAGCCTAATATCCTTACCTTGAGATTTTTGAATTTCTTCTATAAAATCCTCCTTATTCATAACCTTCTTATTATTAATTGAAAGAATATAATCACCTGATTTTAGCTTGTTATAAGACGGCTCATAATTCAGTCCATCCGAGCCAGTGATTTCATTGTTACCAAGTACCAGAATACCGTCTGTCTCAACCGATATTCCTATCGGAGTTCCACATGGAATTAGCTCAACCTGGTCTATTACATCAAGTGATATGTTTTTATAATTTATTAGTCCGAAGAGCTTTAGATTTATAATATATTGACCTATTTGTGAAGAAGAGAGGGTAAATGGTTCATTTAGATCAATATCAATTTGATTTGATGGTACCCTAGTATCATTGACACTGATAACACCTATATCTTCGGTCTCTATGTTTGCCTTAAGAGGCATATTAAAACTAAAGCTTTCTTCTCTGTCAACAACGATCTTAATTTCGTCTGGTATGTTTTTTTCAATATTATATATAATTAAGTAAATAATAGCCGCTAAATTAAGTAAAAAGAAGGATAACAATATCCTTCTATATATCTTCTTTCTTCTCATACATAACCTCTTTCTACTCATGTATTTTGCCATTATATTTTGTGCATTGGTTTTTATTATTTATCCTAGGTCTTTTTTTGGATAGGCACTATTTTTCTATGCAACAAAAAAGGATATACATAGTATTGTATATCCCTGAGTTTGATATTCGCTTTTTTTGAATTTTAGATTTTGTATTTTTTAGAAGAGTTAGCAAGCTCCTTCATTTCTTTTGCATTTTCAATTACTCTCTCAGTAATAGCGGCACCACCAAGGATTCTTGCTAATTCATTAATGATTTCATCATCGTTTATCTCCTTAATGATTGTCTCTGTTGTCTTCCCGTCAGTCTGTTTTTCAATAATAAAATGCTGGTCTGCCATGGCTGCAATCTGTGCCAGATGAGTTATGCATATGATCTGATGATGCTTTGCGATTTCTGATAATTGCTCCGAAACTTTCTGTGCAGTTCTTCCGCTGATTCCTGTATCAATTTCATCAAAAATTAAGGTTTCAATATCATCCTTCTCAGCTAGTACAGATTTTATACCCAACATAATTCTGGAAAGCTCTCCTCCGGATGCCACATTTGATAAGGATTTTAGCTCTTCACCTGGATTGGTGGATATTATAAATTCCGCATCATCATAACCATTTGATGAATATGTATTGCTTTTATTAAAGATCATGTCAAATTTTACATCTAAGAAATTTAAAGCGACTAAGGCTTCTTTGATTTTCACCGTCAGTTCTTTTGCTTTTTGTTTCCTTATATCAGATAATTTGCCCGATAGTTCCTTAAGCCGCGATTCCTCAGTCTTTAGAGAATTTCGAAGCTTATCCATGTAAGCATCATAATCTTTATACCTTTCAAGCTTCTTCTCACATTCAATTAGGTAACTTTGGATTTGCTCGATTTGGCTTCCGTATTTCTGCTTAATGTGATTAATCAAATCCAGCCTTTTTGTAACCTCATTTAATTCTTCTTCATAATTATCCATGCCGGATAAATACCCTGATAAATCCTTATTTAAACCATTAAGAAGATCCTCAACATCAGTAGCTTGTGCTAAAAGTTCTCCCAGCTCCTCATCATATTCTACAAGCTTTGTAAGCTGTCTGACAGCTCTACCTATACTGTCACCTGCTTCATTTATCTCATAACCGGTTAATCCGTATACCGTCTGTAAGCCCTCGGATATTGTATGGGCGTTAGTATATTTTTTGTATAAGGCTGACAGTTCCTCATCTTCTCCGGCTACCAAAGCGGCACTCTTTATTTCATTTACTTCATATTCAAGAAAAGAAATCTCACGTAGCCTTTTCTCTTCGTCAACTCCGGCATTATCAAACTCTTGCTTAAGGGCTGTATAAGCCTTATAGGATTCATAAAGCTCCTGCTTTAGATCTCCTATCTCATCTTTGGCGAAACGATCAACAATCTCCAGATGCTTTGCTTTACGAAGTAGCGACTGGTGCTCATGCTGTCCATGAATGTCTATAAGTAGTTCTGCCACCTCGCTAATAATGCTTTGGGTTACATTTTCACTGTTTAATTTATATATACTTCTGCTGGGCATTATTTTTCTGGATATTATAATCTGATTATCATCTATAGGAATATCAAGCTTATTCATAATCTCATGTACTGCTTGATCCTTGGTTTCAAAAACTAATTCAACAAGAGCATAATCTGCTCCGGTACGGAGAATCCCCTTAGACACCTTAGCTCCAAGGGCACAGTTAATTGAATCTATGATTATGGATTTGCCCGCTCCGGTTTCTCCGGTCAGTATATTTAAATGATTTTTAAAGTATACTTCTACTTCATTAATAATCGCAAAGTTCTTAACATGCAGACTTATAAGCAAATCGCAGCCCCCTTAGTATGGTATCATGTATATATTAAACGTATGTTCTGAGTGCATTTTATCATACCCACGGTTATTTATCAATTATCTCTTAGTATAAAGAAAAATTCTTGTATATTTCAACAAGAATTTCCCCTCTTTCTACAAAATATCACCAACGGTATCTGGTACCGTTTCTATCTTATCTTTGTTACAGTAAGTTTACAAGTCAGCTTTCTACCGTTTACGGTTGCAGTAATTGTTGTGGTACCTGTAGCTCTTGTGCTTACCCTACCGTTTCTGATTACAGCTATGGCGGGATTGGCTATATCCCAAGTTACTCTTGAGGTAGCGCCTTCTACCACTAAGGTGTATTCACTATATTGCTCCAGTTCTAGCTTTGTTACATTAAGGCCAATTACAGTAATCTCAATTGAGGCTGTCTTACCAGAATCGGTCATCGCTGTAATATAAGCAGTACCGGTTGCATTTGCCTTTATTCTTCCGCTGCTTTTATTTACACTGGCAACTGCGTTATTATCTGAGCTCCAGGTTAATCCATCAGTTGAGCTAACAGGATTTAGCACAGGCTTGACATCTCTTTGTTCTCCCTGTATCATTACAACCTTCTTGTCAGATAATACTATTGATGTAGCAGGAACTCTGTTGTTCACAGTGATAAAACTCACTGCTTTCTTGCCGCTGTTATCCTGAGCCTCAGCTGTTATAGTAACCGAGCCTGCCTTCAGAGCTGTTATCATTCCGTCCTCATCCACCATAGCTACACTATTATCACTGGATGACCATATTGCTCTTTTATATGAGGCATTACCGGGCTCTATCTTTGCCTTCAGCTCTTTGGTTTCACCGACAAATAAAGTAAGGAAGCTCTTATCTAGCGTAACTCTTGTTACCGGTCGAACTATTTCCACCTCACAGCTTGCATCCTGTCCACTACCATCCTGTGCATATGCTGTTATTGTGGCATAACCTAATCTATGTCCTGTAACCTTTCCATTTTTATTGACAGAGGCAATTGATGAATTACTTGAAACCCATCTAAATTGTTGGTCTGTGGCAGTCTCATTCTCAACTATAACAGAAAGTGTAAATGATTTATCGATTCCAAGTCTATATTCTTCATAGCTTAATTTCATAGAGGTTATACGTTCTCTTACTGTAACAACACAGTTAGCAGTTTTTCCTCCATCCTTTGTGGTGGCTGTTATAATAGCCATTCCTGCGCTAATGCCTATCACTTCTCCCGTATTTGAAATAGCGGCCACCTTATCATTAGAGCTTTTCCATTCAACAGCCAGATTGGAAGCACCACTAGGAGAAACCGAAGCCTTTAGGTCAAAGCTTTCTCTTACATAGATTGTCTTTTCAGAGAAGTTTAAAAGTATTCCACTTACTGGCTGCTTTACTGTCACCTTAACATATGACATACCACCTGCCTCAGTCCTTGCAATAACAAATGCAATTCCGGGTCCCTTAGCGGTCACCTTACCTAACTCATCAACTACTACAACTTTAGTATCACTGGATTCCCAAACCAATTCGGAATCGGTTGCATTAGCCGGTATTAAAGAATACTCCATCTCTAGGACCTGTCCGGTCTCCATCTCAATCTCTGGTTTATTGAATTTTATACCTTCTGCAATTTGGCGAACTGTTACTGTGCTGTAAGAGGTATGTCCTCCATCCAGTGTTTTTAACATTATGACTGTGGAACCAACTTGTCTCGCTGTAACTCTTCCTGCCGCATCTACTGAGGCTACATTGGGTTTCGTCGAAGTCCAGGTAACTGTATTCTTAGTGGCATTAATAGGCAGAACAGAATAAGTAAGCCTTTGTGATTGCCCCACATACATAGTTACTTCCTTGTCGTCTATAGATACAGTCTGAACCGGTACTTCAATTGTCACATTACATAATACCATCACATCAGGACTGTCTGCAGATCTTGCTATTATGGTTACTTCACCGGGCTTAACAAGTGTTACTAGTCCATTCTCATTAACTCTTGCAATTTGAGGATTTGATGAGGTCCATACGACTTCTTTGTTTAATGCATTTTCTGGATAGACTATGGCTCTAAGCTGAATACTCTTCGCATCTATATTTATAAATACATTGGTCTCTGATAATGATATACGTGTAACAGGCTGTCTGATAGTAACATGGCTATAACCCACGACAATATTATCCTCATTTATCGCAGATATTACAGCATTTCCTCCTGCCACACCCTGTACTGTCAAGGTTAGAGGATTTGCTTCTATAATTCTTACTACCTTTTCATCAGATGTCTTCCAGTTTAGTTTCACACCGCTTAATGAGCTTGGAGTAATCTTTGCATGCAGAGTCTGATATTCGCCGATTGCCAGATTAAGTACCGGTGGATCTATGCTAATACTGGATACCGATTGTTGTACGGTAATCTCACAGGTGGCTCGCTTAACCACTCCTTGTATGTTCTGCATAGCTGTAATAATCGCTACACCAGGCCGTATGGCTGTTACCAAGCCATTCTCTACCGTAGCAATGCTAGGAGAATCGCTACTCCAGATAATCGGTTCTGTAGGGTCTGTAACCAGAGCTTGCAGGAGCAAGGTGCCTGATGAATAAAGCATGGCTTCTGTAGCACTTAATGAAATGCCGTCTATTACAGTTACATTTATTGTTTTCTCAGCTACATTAACCGAATCATCATCATATAAATTCGATGAGGTCTTATAAACAAGACGTATCGTTACTTTTCCTTTTCTTCTGGCTGTAATAACACCTGAGGTACGATTTACCTGAGCAATATTCGAACCTCCGGCTTCAACATAATAAATTTCAAAAATTCCGAAATTCGGTATATTGGAATTATCAACAATATTGTATGTATCTCCTACGGTCATAATTATACTCTCATTCCCTAGATTTATAGGGACGATTATCTTCATATATGCATAAGGAGCATTGGTATTATAATTATAATTTTCATTGGCATAGGCAAATATCTCATATGTTCCGGCTTTTACTCTGCTAAATGAGACGTTACCACTGTTTTCGCTTATGGAATACGTAAGCTTATTAGAAGTAGGTTTTTTTCCTGTACTGGCATCAATTACCTCCCACTTTAGATTCGTTCCATAGGAAGCATTTGATTCAAGAATAAAATTAGAAGGTACACCATCTACCGGGATAAAACTCTTATTATTATTCCCCGAATGTGCTATAACAGGATTACCGTTCGCATCATCAAAGGTTAAGCTGAACCTCGGTGCTACAACTACCAGCATAGAAATGGACAGATACCTATCCTGGGTAGACATAGTATTGGTGGTAACGGTTATTCTAGTACTACCGCTTCCAACCGCCTTTACCTTACCTTTATCATCAACTGTTGCCACACTTTCATTATCGCTTTCCCAAGTAACCGCAGACGCTGATATAGCACCTCCTGTTACCGGCTGGGCTTCACCGTCTGGTGTATAATTAACGTATTTTAAATATATCTGTTTATCTATGTTATCAATATTATTTATAACTAGAATTCTTTCTTTAGTGGTTGTTGCCGTGGTCATACCTGTCTTTTGATAGTCAAATTCCAGATTGATTTTAACTAAGCAGCTTAGTGTGTAAGTGTTAGTTCCATGCTTAACAACTGCTGTGATTGTGGAATAACCGGGACCTTTTCTTACCACCTTAACAAAATTAGATCCGAATGATGTAGTTTCAAGAGTTACAACTCCCGGTTCAGATGATACCCATTGTACTTCCGTCGCAGGCTCCCATGTTCCGGCTGTAATATTTAATAAAACCTCCTCGTTCTTCATTTCATATTCAGTACCGGCTTTCTTCTGTTGACCGTTAAATACAAAATAATATTCATCAGGTCGTATTACATCAGATGCCTGAGCCTTATTGTCGGATGTTAAATATATCACAGCGGTTATCAACATACACATTGCTAATAATAAACCTGTTCTCTTGACCTTTCTCATCTGTAACCTCCTACTAAAACTATAAACCTTAGACAACATATAAGGGAGGTTTTACCTCCTA
>SHOH01000028.1:4773-12132 GCA_004294845.1 Anaerolineaceae bacterium | reverse complement strand
CGGAGGTTTTACCTCCTATAAGCTGTTTTTCCCAGTGTACCCTATTCAATAAATATATCGGCTAATAGCAACTATTTATTAGCTTAATTAGGTATATTCTAATTGTAAAATTTGGCATTTATGTGTCACTTACCCTATATAGATGTAATACTTCTGTATTTTTCCTTGTAGAATCGATATACAAAACAGGCTCCGCGAAATACCCAGTCAATTGTCATCGCAATCCAGACTCCAAACACTCCGATATCAAATACGATGGCAAGAATATAAGAAAATCCTATTCTCCAAACCCACATAGAAGTAATTGATACCCACATGGTAAACTTAACATCACCGGCAGCACGGAGTGCATTGGGAAGAGCAAATGATGGAGGCCAGAATATTGTTGCAAGAATACAATGATATATCATTAGTGTGGATGCTAATTCTGCAGTTATATCACTTACATGATATATCTTAAGGATTGAAGGAATCAAAACTATTATGATGACATTAATTCCTGCCATAATGATATGCGTCATTTTAAGCAGCCTTACGGTATATTTCTTTACCCCCTCATAATCTCCAGCTCCGACAGATTGACCTACTACAGTGATTAATGCTAGTCCGATGGCTGAGCCGGGCAACACTCCAAAACCTCCAATATTTGATGCTATTGCATTTGCGGTTATGGAGGCAGTACCCAGTCCTGCCACTATACCCTGAACCCCTATCTTTCCTACCTGAAATACACTGTTTTCCAATCCATTTGGAATACCGATTCTTAGAATACGCCTTATCATAGCCATATCAGGTTTGAATTTTAGAATATTGCTAATGTGAATAGGTAGTTCCTTATTATTTATCAGTATAAATATCATAATTGATGAAAATATTCTGGATACCAAGGTTGCAATTGCTGCACCGGCTACGCCCATGTTAAAGCCAAAGATAAGTATAGCATTTCCTACAATATTAATCAGATTTGCTACAATAGATATCTTCATGGATATCTTCGAATTACCCATAGAACGGAATAATGCCGTACATGCATTATAAACAGCCAGAAAAGGATATGACAAAGCCGAATAAAAAAAGTATATCTTGGCATTTCTCATAACATCCGGCTCAACTCCGCTAAATAATATATCCAATATCAAATTACGCCCTATTAATGTTATAATCATTACGATAACAGCTAAGGCGAGGCTTGACATGATTAATTGCTCTCCGGCAAGAGATGCTCTCTTCTCCTTTCTCTGTCCTAAAAGCTGAGAAGATACCACAGCCCCTCCTGTCGCCATGGCAGAAAATAGTCCTATAAGTAGAATATTAATGCTATCCACAATGGATACACCGGATACTGCTGCCTCTCCGACTCTGGCAACCATTATACCGTCAACTAAACCCACGGTAACAATAAGAATCTGCTCAATTATCAGTGGTACAATAAGCTTTATCAAATTTTTCTTAGTAAACATCTACTCGCTCCTACATACAAAATCTAAAAATTTTATAATTTATTTTAATTAAATATAAGGGGCTACCACCCTAAAAATAGTTTGGCTGCCCCCTGCAAACCCTGAGGTTAATTCTTCTTGGAACCAATTGTTACATGAGCAGGTTCCGCTTTATAAGTACTCTTATTAATAAGTTCTCGGCTTACTTCAACTCCATTTTCATAAATCACCTTATAAAGCTCAGCTACATAGCCCTGTTTTGCGCTTTGAGTCACCTTCCTGTATGAAGTAGGTCTTGAAGGATCCTTGGTAACCTTCTCTGCTGAAGGAGGTGATGTTTCACTGATAACCTTGTTCTCATACTTGACTGTTCTGTTATCATCTCTGGTTTCATGACCCCAGATCCGGAATGTGATCTTTCTGTCTTCACTAAATGCTTCTATTAGTATCGGCATATCCGTGTTATTCTTAAACCTAAAATTCTTAGAGCCTTCAGCAATCGCAGCATCAAAGGCCAGATCCACATAAGACACTGTCATGGAATGGGCAGAACGTTCTACAATATCTAATTCAGATAACAAGACCGCATTATATAGTGTAGTGGTCACCTGACAGGCTCCCCCTCCAATGGTCTGTTCAATTCGTCCGGCATTATAGGATCCTGCCATATAATACCCATTGTCTATAGAAAAGGGAAGTAGGAAGGTATAGCTTGAGAATACTTCTCCCGGATAAAGTACGGCATTATTAATTAATCTTGCTCCATTTGCCAGGTTGGCAGCTCTGTCCTCACTGGAGCTTGTATATTCTGTAGTAAACTCGCCTAGAATTGAAGTGCTCTTTTCTAGCGACTCTTTGGTAAACTGTGGCTCTACATCGACCATTGTGGCATGAACAAGGAAATCCATTCTATTCCAGTTGTCCAGCTTTTCCTTTACGGATAAAAATGTAGGTTCAATCTCCATCCTACTTCCCAGTACATGGTCAGTAAACTCAAATTTATTATTCTTCCTGGTAAAGGAAGCATTTTTAGGTGGCTTCTTATATCTTACGGCAGCATCCTCGATTACCTCTTTAAGCTTATCTTCATCATATGAATATGTAAGAGGATATACCTTTCTACCATGCTCAATGTCCTTATTATCCTTATACCTCTTTATAAGGTTACCAGATTTACCAAGACCTATGGCATGCTTAAGATGATCATTAGACTCATATTTATATCCAAGCTCGCCCATAGTGGTAATAATAGTATTGTCACCTACTATAATGGCAAAGGTTTTGCTGCGAAGCTCTTCAATATGCTGCTTTAAGGCCGCCTGTGCCTCGCTAAATGTCATCCCGCTGATATCAACGGTGTCTATAAATACTCCCTTCGCAATAGTAGCCTCTTCCTGATTAGCGGCATATACTCTATGTGGTTTCCACAGAAGCATAATAGCAAATGTCAATAAGAATATGTAAAATATATATTTATTTAACTTTTTCATTAAAATCATTCTCCATTCTGCAATATACTGCGTGTTCGTCATTCGTTATATACTTGCAAATCAGCAAATCATAAAACTTAAGACAGTTACTGAAAGTTCGTACTACTATTTTATCATAAAACGACCATTTATCAAGATATTTCAAAATAAGATATCATTCTATCTCGTATATCAAATTATTCATAGGATGAGCGTTACAAATCCTATCTTTAAAATAATAGTTTATATTTATAACATAAAAAAAGTGTCCTCAATCTTATACTTTGAGAACACTCTTATATTAAAATTTATTGAATATTTAAGAAATATTAGCTTATTAGTCCTACATCCTTAAGGAATTTTTCAGCAACTTCTTTTGGTGTCTTTCCATTAACGTCAACATCATAAGTCATATCTGTCATCATTGCATTGTTCATCGTACCGCCTAATTCATTTAGTATTTCCTCTAGATCTGGCTCTACATCTGCAAGCTCTTCAAAAAGATTATCCCTTACCAATAAAGCTCCATTATAATCAGGGAAGTATTCTCTATCATCTTCTAAAACAATAAGTCCAGCTTTTTTATTGAGCCCATCGGTAGTATAGACAATAGTAACATCAAGCATTCCATTTTCGACAGCTGAATATTTTAATCCAATGTCTACAGGCTTAACCTCTTTAAATTCAAGACCGTAAAATTCTGATAATGGATTAAATTTCATACTTCCCTCTTCACTGAAAAACTCATGCTCCGCACCGAATATAAGCTCATCAGCCACAGGTACTAAACCACTAATAG
Source organism: Anaerolineaceae bacterium (assembly GCA_004294845.1). Classification (GTDB taxonomy): domain Bacteria; phylum Bacillota; class Clostridia; order Lachnospirales; family Lachnospiraceae; genus Mobilitalea. The sequence goes on along the minus strand of SHOH01000028.1, from coordinate 8,425 downwards.
TAGTTACTCCATACTCCTGGGCCACCTCTTTAGTTACTCCAATTGCATAAGTGTTATCTGTACCTAGCTGAGCAAGCAGACGGGTACCATCCTTTGCCATGGCCTGTTCATTTGCATAGTCATACAAAGTCATACCCTCAGTCACATCAGATACATCCTGCTTAAGATATGTGGTAAGTAATGTACCATCATAACTATTGAAGAGGTCGCATCTTTCTTTAGTAAGCTCATTATAGGTGTTAACCGGAGTCATCTCCTCTCCAATAGTTACCTTTATATCGGTTTTCTCCTCCACCAAAAGCTTGACCATCTGATGTATTATTCTCATTTCTGAGAACTGTCCGTCATATATGAGAATGCTTGCTTCATCCTTAGATTTACATGCAGTCATTACAAATACCATAGAAACAATCAACAACAATGTCATTACTTTCTTTATTACTTTCTTCAAAACTAAATCCTCCTAATTTTTATATCCCATTCCGGCTTTCATTCTCTTCTCAATCCATGACATTCCAAAATCAAAAATAATTGCCATGGTCATAAGAGCCAAAGTACCGGAAAGAATAAGTCTCATGTTCTGTATATGAATCCCTCTGTATAGTATGGAACCCAGTCCTCCCCCACCGACAAATGAACCAAATACCGCAACACCGATAGATGTCACTGTAGCAATTCTTATCCCCGTAAAAATAACCGGGAATGCCAAGGGAAGCTCAACCATAATAAGTCTCTGCAGCTTTGACATACCCATGCCAATCGCCGCATCCTTTATCGCTGGACCAACTTCTGTAAGTCCAAGATGTGTATTATGAACAATCGGAAGCAGTGAATATAATACCAGTCCGATTATAACCGTCGTCTTACCTGCTCCAAATACTATCATAATCACTCCAAGCATTGCCAGGGCTGGAATTGTCTGAAGTATATCAACTATCCACAGAATAACCTTGCCTGCTTTTTTATGGATATATGCAAGTATTCCAAGAGGTAGGCCAAGTAGAACTGTTAAAATAACAGCCACGCATACAACCAAGAGATGCTCTACAACCATATTTAAAGTCATGCATTTCCCTTCCTTCCATAGCTTGCTCTGCTTACATAACGCTGAAGTCGATCTATCAGCATACTAAGTACAATCGCCATAATTGCCGCAGGAATAGCCCCTGCAATAATCAGGGTATTGTTATTGGTGTTAACACCTATATAGATAAATTCACCCAAGCCTCCCAGCCCTATCATGGTTGAGAGAACAGCCCAAGAAACTGTATAAACCGTAGAAATTCGTAATCCGCCTATTATAGTTGGCATAGCCAAAGGTAGCTCAACCTTAAATAATCTCTGGATTTTCGACATTCCACAACCTTTGGCTGCATCTACATACTGGTCTGGTACCTCTATCAAACCTATAAATGTATTCTTTAAAATAGGAAATATCGCATATACAGATAGGGCTACTATAATTGTGATAGGCTTCATACCTAGATAGATAAAGAGAATACCTACAAATACAATACCAGGTACTGTCTGAAATATAGAGATAATAGGTAGTATAAAATCTGCAAATTTTGGTACTCTAGATAAGTAAATTCCAATAAACAGAGCGATAAAATAAGCTATAAACACACAGAGAAGTACATATCCAAGATGTGTAAATGTTGCTTTAACTAATTTTGCACCATATAGGTCAAACCAAGCAGCCATTATTCATCCCCTCCCCACACAGCACCAGCTATAGCTCTGGCAACGGTTGCCCATGTCACTATACCAACCGCCTTTTTATCCTCATCTAGAACCACACAGTATTTCTGCCTAGATTCTATTAGCTTATTATAAGAGGTCTTTGCATCATCTTCCTTACACACTATGGGACAATCTTTATTAACAAGGCTTTCTATGGGATGGTTCTTTGCTGCCGTTAAGCAGTCGCTTATAGCAACCATTCCCAGGTAGGTCTCATCCTCATTCTTGATAATCAAACTGTCTATGCTTCGATTAGCCATTATCTTAATGCATTCGGCAACGGACCTACTCTTTCTAACTGCAACCACCTTTGTCCTCATGATATCTTTTACCCTCAGTTCCAGGTGATGACCATTATTAACTCTTTCTCCAAGAAAGCTTTTAACAAGATTATTAGCGGGGTTTGCAAGCATCTCATCTGGTTCGGCCATCTGAACAATTTCCCCACCGTCCATAAATACAATGCGATCTGCAAGATAAAGCGCCTCATCCATATCATGAGTAACGAATATAATAGTTCTCTTTAGTTTCTTTTGAAGTATTTTCATATCCTCTTGTAAACTAGCCCTTGTAATAGGATCCAGAGCACCAAATGGCTCATCCATCAATACAATAGGCGGTGAAGCAGCCAGTGCCCGTAACACTCCGATTCGTTGCTGCTGTCCTCCTGAAAGCTCAGAAGGATATTTGTTAGCGTATTCATCGTATGGTAAGTTAACCATTTCTAAAAGCTCATGTACGATATCATTGCACTTCTCCTTTGAATATTTTAAGAGCTTTGGGACCACTGATATGTTCTGGGCAATATTCATATTAGGAAATAAGCCTATCTGCTGTATAACATATCCAATAGAACGTCTTAACTGTACCGGATCTTCATCTGCAATATCTTTACCGTCAATATATATATTACCTTTGTTAGGCTTTATCAGACGGTTTATCATTCTTAGGGTAGTAGTCTTACCGCAACCGCTTTCTCCGATAAATACTACAAACTCTCCATCCTGTATAGTAAAGCTTATATTATCCAGAATAGTTTTACTGTCATATTTTTTAGTAACATTTTTAAATTCTATCATAACTTCCTCCATATTTTTACAGACAACTTATAAATTAATTGAAGTTGTCACTAAGGGATTATAACGTCTTTTGTTTTGTTTGTCAAATCCATATCTATTTTATAAATTAATCGGTATATTGTTTTTGTGCTTCTATGCAACAAAAAACAGGGGCTGATGCAAAATAAGTAACCTCCTGTTCTTATTTTGCAACAGCCCCTGTGTATCTTATATATTATAATAATTATTGGCTATTCATCTCTATTAACAAAATCAGTAAAACGAGCTACCACACTTGCGTCTCCTACAATAAGAACTCTTTCATTTTTAGAAAATTCATAGTAGGGTCCCGGGGAGATTATTATGTCATTTTCCTGTATAATTCCTATAATCGTTGCCCCTGTATTATGCCATATCTGCATATCTCCAATGCTCTTACCAAGTACAAAAGAATTCTCTGGTATGGTAATTTCAACAGGTTTTATCAAATCAGATCTTTTTTCAAAAGAAAGGCGAACTATATCGCTTACTAAATTATTGATTTCTTCATCCAACTTCTTTTTTTCAGTATACTTCTTTGACAGATGATGTCTTAAATCGGTTAAAGTTTTACCCTCCTTAAAGCTGTCAAGAAACTCTATCGCCTTCTTACGAGATTGAACAATAATTCCTCGCCCGGGTATAATCTTTACTACTTTCTTATCCTCAAGAATGGACATAGATCTTCTGATTGTCTCTGGAGATACATTATATTCAGTTGAAAGTAAGGATCGCCCTTTTAATTTCTGACCTTCCTCAATCTCACCTGAAGTGATTCTAGATGATAAATTGACCGCAATCTTTAGATATCG
>SHOH01000028.1:0-4673 GCA_004294845.1 Anaerolineaceae bacterium | reverse complement strand
CGAAGTACCCACCATCTTAAAGCCCATAGGCAGGTAGCAATTATCCGTAGCATAAATATTAGTACAAACACAGTATGTAATGCTCTAAGATCAGCTCCCAGTATCCGATATATAGATACTCCTACAAATGGCATAATACCGTTAGATAGCATAACTAGTGCTGTATATACAGAAATATTCAGCGTCTTATTATTCTCAGGAATAACCTGAAGTAGGCACTGTAGGATATTTAAAGTTGTGGTTGCTAGGGTGATATTGAATAATGTATTGAGTATAAGAAATACAAGCTTTGCATTTGCTGAATTCATACTCGTTGTAATAATCATACCCAGAGGACATAAAGACAATCCCAGACTACCGAATATTATGGCAAATCTAACCCCATGTCTTGAATTAATCTTACTCCATATCCCCATGGTTAAAAATTGAATAATAGCACTTCCAATATTTACATAGCTTAACCAAGCCTCATTCATCCCAAGATACTGTGTCTGTCCTATAAAATACAAGGTCCAATCCATATGCCATGTCATGTAAAAGAAAATTGCTACGCCTACAAAACCTAAGAATTTTCTGTTATGAACCAGATCAACAAAAGCCTTTTTTAACTTGGTAAGGTTGAGTTTTTTGCCCGGATCGGCTGTCTCATCCGGAATTTTCTTTAATACAAATATTTGAACCAGCAATAAGGCTGCAGCAACCCATAAGAATATCTGATGCAGTGCAATCTTCTCAGCGTTGGTAGAAGCTGATGATAGCAAAGCACCACCAGTCAAGGTAATTGTAATTCCCATCAAGAAGGACAAGCTCGACCGTACAGCCAGAACACTGTTTCTGCCATTCGGATGAACCACATCAGAAAAATATGCTTGCCAAGACACGTTATATATAGTCATCGGCGCGGACGATAATGCAAGTAAAGCTAAAAAGGATCCAAATCTGTAATACCCCAAAGCAGGAACGAATCCAATCAATACATATACACAAGCAAGAGCAAACAAAGCCGATGTAACCATATCTCTCTTATTCTTCAGAACATCAGTAAGGATTCCACCTGGAATCAAAACAGCCATGCCAACCAGCTGCGGTAGCATGGTAACAAGTCCCAGCTCATAATCTCCTGCCCCTAGTCTAATGGCATATAAATTGTTATGGCTGCCCACCAGATTATTAATAAGCGTAATAAGAATTCCCTCATATGTAAAAAGTCTAATCACCCTATTCCTAGGTGCTGTTATCGCATCAATTGCATGGGGAATCCTTACATCAAATAAATATTTCAAAGCCTTCTTCATATCTTCCTCTTTCGGTGCCAGGTACGGTGCCTGGCACCATTTTCGTAGATGTCTGGCACCTTATGTGGTGGTACCTGACACCGGACGGTCACTGTTTGAAGGAAGTATATCATCAGTCTGGAGGTTTATCAATACTAAACATATGCTAATTTTCTTCTATCAAAAAACTATCACATTCTACATTGTTCGACATATTATGATAATGAAGGAGGTGATAATGTATGGGAATGCCAAATATTCCTGATATCAAGCCAAAGATTGACTTAAATTTTGATGAAACAATCCTGTTGCTTCTTAGCTCTATAGCTCTTGAAGAAATAAGCTTAGCTCACATTATGAATGCAGAAGCTGAAAAAATACAAGAAGTTGTTAAAGCTCCAGGCTGCAACAAATTGGATGATTTACTTTGCGTTGATAAGAGTGTTGAGAGAATATTAAGAGACGTTATCAAAAAGGAAATGCTCTTAGAATTCAAATTTGAGAATATTCTCGAATTATTAGACACAAAGAAGAAAAAGAAAGACGATTGCTAGTCACAATGATTAAGGCCTTGGTAATACAAGGCCTTTCTTAAAATAGAAGAGGTGATAATATATGAACTCTAAAACTGTAGATAATAAAATAATTGCTAAAAAAGTTATACTAAGTACTTTGAAGATGGAAAACAGTTTAATCAATGTTTTAAAGGCTCAAATGAGGTTAATAAAAAAAATGATGGATAAAGATGACGATTATAATGAAATCAAAAAAACCAATGCATCAATAAGGCAAATATTACATGCAATTCATATAATCGATGACAGAATACAAAAATGCCTTGATATATTAATATAACACTAGTAAATACATGTATTATGAATAACCTACGATCCAGACCGTAGTGGATGCGGTAGGATTGGCATGCTTTGCGAGCCATTCTTATATTAAAAAGAAAGCCGAATCCATCGGCTTTCTCATTCACTCACTACAAACTATCTACTCATCCCAATTATGATATACCTCTTGCACGTCATCGTCTTCATCAAGTAAGTCAAGTATCTTGTTCATATCCTTAATGTGTTGCTCATCGGTAAGATCCACCCAGGTCTGGGGAATCATTGTTACCTCAGCCTGTGCCATGGGAATATTTTGATTTTCAAGGTTTTCTCTCACTTGGCTAAAGTCATCTGGTTCGGTTATAATCTCAAAGCTATCCTCTTCCTCTTTGAAATCCTCAGCTCCTGCATCCAAGGCCATAAGCATCATATCATCGCCCTTTATATCACATTCCTCTTTGTCAATAATAATCTGCCCCTTGCGGTCAAACATAAATGATACACAGCCTGTGGTTCCTACATTGCCGCTTCCCTTTGTAAATGCATTTCGGACATTAGCAGCTGTTCTATTCTTGTTATCAGTCAGGGCATTGACTATAATAGCCGTTCCGTTGGGACCATAGCCCTCATAGGTAACAGCCTCATAGTTAACGGCATCTCCATCTCCTGCTGCCTTCTTAATACTTCTTTCAATAGTGTCGTTGGGCATGTTATTTGATTTTGCCTTAGCGATAATATCTTTTAAACGATTGTTGGTATTGGGGTCAGCCCCGCCTTCCTTTACCGCAACTGCAATTTCACGTCCAAGCTTAGTAAATATTTTACCTTTAGCAGCATCGTTTCTTTGTTTTTTATGTTTAATGTTAGCAAATTTCGAATGTCCAGCCATATCAATTCTCCTCACTTTTATTTCTTTTATAACTATTTAACAGCAATATAACAAATCATCCATTGATGACCATTATGAACAATTGCTATTTATAAACCTATATAAGCAAAGAACATCATAAATGATGATATACTCTTATATACATATATGTAATCTATGGAATAGCTATTCTATTCCACATTCTTTATAATCTTATTTAGCTTTTCCATAACTGTTACAGTTTCCTGTGCTGTTCTAATAGCACAGAGGATGGTATCGTCACCTGCTATACACCCAACTATACTGTTCATCTGTAGAGCATCAAGTGCGGCAGCCACAGCCATAGCCATACCGGATACAGTCTTAATCACGAGGATATTCTGTGCCATATCCATAGATACAAAACCATCTCGTAGTACACGGGTGTATTTCTCGCTCATACCCGGTTCGGTCTTTTGTATAGTGATATATTTCTGCCGTCCGTCATCCATGGCAACCTTAGTCAGCTTCAGCTCTCTTATATCTCTGGAAACCGTTGCCTGAGTTACATTGTAGCCTTCCTTTAATAACCATTCTGCTAAATCTTCCTGTGTCTCAATGTCATACTTATTAATTAATTCCAGTATCTTACTTTGTCTGCTTATTTTCATACTCTTTACCAGTGCCTTTCTATAATTTTTACAAATCACTGCCACCTGTTAGCTTAGAACGCAATATTTCATATATACCGGTCTGGTTCAGTCTAATTAATCTTGTACTATACTGTGCCTTCTTAATCAGTATCTCATCATCTGTTCCCAGGTCAATAACAGTCTGCCCGTCAAATGTGGCTATCGCTTCATCGTTTTGTGTCTTTTTACTCCTTCTAATTACAACCTTAACTAAATCCTGTGCAGATACAACCACGCTTCTTGGACTCAAGGAATGAGGACAAATTGGCGTAATAACCATAACATCTGCCTTAGGAGTAATAATTGGTCCTCCCGCAGATAGATTATATGCTGTAGAACCGGTCGGTGTAGACACAATAACACCGTCTCCCCTATAATCGTCAACCAATTGGTCATTTACATATATCCGCAGACTAATAATTCTTGAAAGACCCTTTCTTGTTATGACAATGTCATTTAATGCATAGCCTGTGGTTAATTTAACATTATTATCAGAAGTCATATGGTTAGCACCGGCAAGAAGATCGCCTCGAAGCATTATTCGATTTTCTAACACATAATCATCAGCAAACAATCTATCAAGCGCTTCTTGTATATGGTGTTTTTCTATCTCTGCAAGAAAACCTATTGTCCCAAGATTAATACCGAGAATGGGAATATCCAAATCCATCAAATGAGTTGCACAACGAATTAAGGTTCCATCGCCGCCTAAGACAATGGCACACTCTACATCCAAGTCAGGTCTAATCTTTTTATCCTCTAATTCAAGCGTGCCTATAAGAGCACACTTTCTTCCTGAGGCTTCGATATAATCTGCAATCTGCTTGGTAATTATATTATCTCTGTCTTTTCTCTCATTCGTAATAACTAAAAAGCTGTCCATAGTTACCTTCCTGTGCATGCACATATATGTTTTTTATCGTTAAAAGTGTATCATAAAATGCCATGAAATTCAAGCAATCATTCCGTAATAAGAATTTTTAATCAATCTTAAGAATAATTAATCGGTAAACTTGGTTTACCG
>SHOH01000163.1:3137-5076 GCA_004294845.1 Anaerolineaceae bacterium | reverse complement strand
TTGTACTATTCTGCTTCTCTCCCATTCCGTAAATTTTTACCTGTTCGACCATATGTCCGATATTGCCTTCCCCGGCAAATTTATTACAATCAAAATAGTCCTCATCTAAAGACAACCATTCAAGAGGATGAATTTCCTCATGTATAGCTATTTCTTCACTTAACTTACCTACATATACCTCAACATAGCAGTTTTGATTGTAATATGTGAAATCCATCATATGATGAAGTTGAATCTTACTTGAATCTATTCCTGTTTCTTCTTCTAGTTCTCTATATGCAGCAGCGAACCCGTCCTCGTTCTTATCGATTTTTCCGCCAACCAGATTATATAATCCTTTGTAGGGGTCTTTAATTCTCATGCAAAAAAGCAATTTAGTGCCTTCAGGATTATATACCATAATGCAATTATATCCTTGCATAAGTCCTCCTTAGGTATTACATTTGTTTTAAAAATCCAAATCCTTTGTTAATTATAACATCCATACCGGTAGCACTAGGAATGTGTCCGCTGTTCTCGACAAGCTCCATATGCAAATTATTGTTCTTACTTGTCTTAACAAAATCAGAAATCATTTTTGTAGATGTTACTATATCAGTATCACCTTGAAGTATCAGATATGGTATGTCAACTTCTTTCAGTGTTTCTGAAAGATCTACCTTTGCTAATTCTATTAATAAGGATTCATTCTTGGTGTAACCATTTACTACAATAGCCTTAAAATCCTTCATAGTATAATCAGGACTGGATATCATCCCACGCATAATGGGTCCAAAGGGAGGTTTCCCTCCTTTTTTCGAATAATATCCTTCAGTATATTTATTAATCCATTTAAAAAGTACTTTTATATCTTCCGCATTATGTGTCGAGGACTCTTTCATACCAGAAAGCCTATCTCTGTATTTCTCTGGCATTTCTGACATTTCTAATGCCTCGAATACCTCCTTGTTAAATGGAAGATGCTTTAGGACTTGTCCATATATAAATATTCTATGTATTATCTCGGGTACTGCTTTAGCTACTTTTGCAGATCCCAATAAACCATAGTAACCTGGTCTGTCATTTCCGGAAATAGACCGCGACATCCTTCGTTAAATGGAATAGGCGAACCCGGTCCACCATGAATAAAAATAACTATAGGATTAGTTCTTTTCCTTCCTTCGATAAGAACCTTCTGTGAATATCCACCTAAGGTGTAGGTCTTCATTTCTGAAATCTCATTTGCAGCTATAATTGCTTTTCTTTTTCTATTCATAATGACCTCTCATAAGTGAATTTTTCTTCTATTCCCAATCCTTCCAAACTTCAGGATTATAGCCTACTGTGGCCTGTTTTCCATTGCGAACTATGGGAGTTTTAAGAAGTATGGGGTTTTCTAGCATTTTTTCTTCCTTATCCTCATCTGATAAGTGTCTGAATAATGCCATTAGGTTCTTATCCTTGCAGTCTTCATCAAGCATATTAATAAATCCTCCTACAGCTTGCTTAATACTATTGAATTCACCCTTACTCATTCCTTTATCAAGTAAATCTACGAATTGAAATTTAATGCCTCGTTCCTTAAAATATCTCTCAGCCTTTCTCCCGTCAAAGCATTTCTTCTTACCAAATATCTGTATATTCATAATCTCTCCATCCTGACATTTAATTGAATTAGGCACCAAGACCATTTGAAGCAACTAGCTCTAAATTATTGTCAATCAGCTTAAAAATACTCCATCCTAATCCTTCATAATACTGGCTAAACACAATCAGCTCCATAATTCCATCACCATCAAGATCTGCAATAGAATCAACACTGAATAAAAGTCTATAGGGGGACGGGTATTCAGGGTCCTCTATAATAATGTGTTCCAGTAAAACCTGATCAACGGCTTCCCCATCTACATATTTTCTGAACATCAATAATGCATTATCGCCCTTTTTAACCTCTTCAAAG